>CAYXFC010000157.1:0-2718 GCA_964464155.1 uncultured Pseudomonadales bacterium | reverse complement strand
AAAAATAAAGAAACGAGTTATGAAAAACAACCCAAACCGGGTTGTTTTTGTAAATCTAAAAAAAGAATCTAACTCCAAACCTCTAATCCACTACTTACTAAAACTCTGGTATCAATACATATGGTATCGATTTGACCAAAAAAAGCCTTTGTTTTTAATTACTAACTTAGTTAGTCAAAAAAAACTATTATTTAATACTTTATTTGCATATCTTCAAAGTTTTAAAGGGGCCAGTAGTAAAAATGTTGCAATAGTTAGAAATAATCTAGTTATCCGTATTTACCTTTTAGCTAAGAATTGGTATTTGTTTTGGTATCCTTTTTATCATATTGATAAAAAAATAAAAGTTAAATTTCCTAAATTACCAAGAATTAAATTTATTGCCCCTAAAATTGTGTTTACCATTTTTCTTCTTATCTTATTTTCCACATCAGCTGCCTTTTATTTTATAATTCTAAAAAATTTACCTAACCCACACGAATTGATCACAAGACCTCAAGTTTTAACTACCAAAATTTATGCTCGTGACGGTTCGCTTTTGTATAAAATCTACCGAAATCAAAACCGAACTTTAATAACTCTTGACCAATTACCGAGTTATTTAATTAACGCCACTGTTGCGGCTGAAGATAAGAATTTCTGGAATCATCCTGGCTTTTCGATTGAGGGAATTATTAGAGCTTTTAGAACCAATCTTTCCGATGAAGCTCTAAGTCAGGGTGGTTCTACTATCACCCAACAGTTAGTTAAAAATGCTTTACTAAGTTCTGAAAAAACTTTTACCCGTAAAATTAAAGAGGTGGTTCTGGCAATTGAAGTGGAATTAATGTTTACCAAAAATGAAATTTTGCAAATGTATCTAAATGAAATTCCTTATGGAGGAGTAGCTTATGGAGTAGAAGAGGCTTCTCAGTCATATTTTGGCAAATCTGCCAAGGATCTAAACTTGGCTGAAGCGGCTATGCTAGCAGGTTTACCTGTTGCTCCAACTAAATACTCCCCATTTGGGGCTAATCCTGTTTATGCTATTTACCGTCAAAGACAGGTATTAAAAAGTATGTTAGAAGAAAAATATATCAGTCAAGAAGCATATAATGATGCCGTTAGGACAAAAATTGCTCTTAACCCTCCTAAGATGGATATTAAATTCCCTCACTTTGTAATGTATGTTAAAGACGTGTTAGTAGAAAAATACGGAACGAGAATTGTAGAAGAGGGAGGTTTGGAAGTTCTAACCTCATTAGACCCAATAATTCAACAAAGCACTGAAAAGGCCGTAGTTTCTGAAATGGAAAATCTTAAATATATGCATGTTACTAATGGAGCTGCTGTAGTTACTAATCCTGGAACAGGTGAAATTCTAGCTATGGTTGGATCAAAAGATTATTTTGATACTGCCCATGATGGTAACGTTAATGTCACTTTGATGATGCGCCAACCAGGATCATCAATTAAACCTCTTACCTATGCATTGGCATTGCAATCTGGAATGACTCCTATGACAACTATTGAAGATTCCCCGGTTTCTTATCCTGATGGTGATCGTCCTTATCGACCTGCTAATTATGATGGTCGTTTCCATGGCATAGTAACTCTAAAAACTGCTTTAGCTTCTAGTTTTAATATTCCAGCAGTCAAATTACTGGATAAATTAGGAGTTGATAGTTTGTTTAATTTTGCCAAAACTATGGGTATAACTACTTGGAAAGACCGTAGCCGTTTTGGTCTTTCTCTAACCTTGGGTGGCGGTGAAGTTAAGATGGTAGACATGGCAGTGGCTTATGGTGTTTTTGCTAATCAGGGTTTAAGAATTAATCTTAATCCAGTATTGCAAGTTAGAGACAGTAAGGGAAAAATATTACAACAATTTGACTGCCCTACTCCAATTAAAAATCTTACTCTTGAACAGTCAGTCCAAGCAGCCAGTGAAAAAATTTCCTGTAACACCCAAAGAGTGTTAAGTCCTCTAATTACCTATCAAATCAGTAATATGTTATCAGACAATAATGCCCGCACTCCAGCTTTTGGTCCGAATTCATTATTATATATCCCTAACCAGCAGATCCCGGTCAAAACCGGTACTACCAATGATAGAAGAGATAATTGGACTATTGGTTATACTCCAGACAGAGTTGTGGTTGTTTGGGTTGGAAATAATGATAATAGCCCTATGAGTGCCGTTACTTCTGGAATTACTGGAGCTACCCCAATTTGGAGATCAGTCATGGATGATTTAGTGAATGATAAAAATCCAATAGTCTTAGCTCCACCTACAGGATTAAATGCAGTGCAGGTTTGTATTGATAATGGTTATTTGCCTTGTGCTAGCTGTAAAAATGTCAAAACGGAATATTTTATCCCTGGTACTGAACCAAAAATACATTGTTTAGATAAACCACCAGAAGAGGAAAATAAGGTTGCTAACGGAAGTTTGATAAATTAAACTTTTTTCCCCTGATTCTTAACCTCTTCAATCGCCGCTTTTACTTCTTCATCAGTACCTAAAAATCTACTGCCAGTGGCTTTCATATTTTCATCCAGTTCGTAAACTAAGGGGAAACCGGTGGGTATGGTAAATTCGGTTATCGCTTCATTAGTTATTGAATCGTCCATAATTTTTACCAAAGCCCGCAAACTGTTGCCTGATGCCGAAACTAGCACTTTTTTACCAGTCTTTATTTCCGGTACAATTTTTTCCTGCCAATATGGTAAAACCCG
>CAYXFC010000156.1:0-2732 GCA_964464155.1 uncultured Pseudomonadales bacterium | reverse complement strand
TGCACCGAATCATACGCTAACTAGTGGTGCACTTCAAATTAGAACTTGGGCAATAATTAATTTTGCGTTCTTAAATAGTTTATCTTTGGGAATTAAATTAAAACAATATAATAAGGCCTCTTTTTCCACTCCGGAAAGTACTCCTATTGAGATGTATATTTTATTAATTTTGGTAACATTTAAATTTACTATGCTTTTTTTAACAGTTTCCAATATGCTTTGAGCAATTGAGATTTCGTGCATGTTAGATTATAAAAATAATATTATATATATAAATTAAAAACGGTTCTAACTGATTAATCTGTAGTAAAGATTGAAATGATCATAAACAAGTTTTGGGGTAATTAGATTTTTGATTTTACAAAACTTTTTACTCCCTCCCAATTATTATCTCCCTCTTTAGAAATCAGAATGAAAGCACCACTACTGGCTTTACTTTCAGTCAAAACATTAGTTGTATCCAGGCCAATTTCAACTACTTGCACATCTGGAATGGTAAATAATATCGGAGTAATAGTAGTAATTTGATCAACAGAAATATCAGTTTTGACTGATTTGCTAATGCTGGTGTAAAACTTTTGGATATTGGGCAAAGCTTTGAGAGAAAACAATTTATTTATCGTTGCTAAAATAACGTTTACTTGTCTTAAACCTCTAGCAAAATCGCTACTGGAATGTCTTGACCGACTATATTTAAGAACCGTTTGCCCATCCATATGATTTGATCCAGCTTCAAAATGCAACTGCTCATATCTACAAGGAAATTGTTTTTCCAAAGTAAATCCCGACATGGTAGCTGACATCGCAGTTACTTCTTCGGGACTGTGTCCGCACAATTCCAACTCTCTACCTTTGACCGGATACCAAGAATCGTCAAAAGTTGATTTTAAGTTGATATCAATCCCTCCCAAACTATCTATTGCTGGTGCAAAGCCGTTAAAATCCACTCCTAATACAAAATCTACAGGCAATCCAGTAACTGTAGTTACTGCTTGTTTGGAAAGGGTACTGGCTCGCAATACTGCATCCTTGGAAACAGTAGTTGTAGGATAATTGCTAGTTTTAGTTCCCATAGCTAGTGCTGCATTTATTTTCATAGGCATTTCTGTCTCACCAACTTTGACATTGACCCAAATATCGCGAGGAATATGAATCAAAGCTAGTTTCTTTTTATCTACATCTAGATAAGCCAAAATCATTGCATCAGATAAATAACCACCGTCATGCCCAGCCCCACCATAACCCAAAAACAACATGCTAAGATGTTTGCTACCGGCTGAAACTTGAGTGGAAGAGTATTCTAGATTTTCATCGAGATTAGATGGAGGTATGGGTATTTCTTTTGATTCGCTATTTATTGCTATCTCCTGAGAAGATTTTATATCTGTATTACTAACCATTTTCTTATCATGACTCTTAATTAAACCAATGATTATCCCAATTAAAAGACATAAAAACAGATATATAAGTAGCAATAACTTTTTATGATTAAAAATTGTAAAATGCATATTACAAGACAAATTTCTGTAATTTTAATATAAACTAATAGCAACTATCTTTATATAATAAAAATTAGAAACTTAATATATGTATATCCCTATAAAAGACGCTGTAAGAGAGCGTCCGGCCCTTGATTTTATTTCAGAAGCAAAAAAATCAGCAGCCTTTTTATATAAATATGGAAAAGTAAATGGTAGTGCTAAAGTATCGTCGTTGTTAAATCCACTTTCTCCGATATTAAGACCTGGTCAACTAGGATATACAGAAGGAGTTTTTAATTGCATATCTCTAGCCGTCCCAAATAGAATAATGCATACCATTCCCGGTAGAGCAATAGAGCTATTGCCAAAATTTTTTCAGGGATTAAGTGATGATGATATGGCAGAAGTTTTAGTTGCTGGCGGAGCTAGTAGCGGAGAAAAGGTATTAACTGAAGTATTAAGGAAGATTAATAATATGGGCATTAAAACTAAAGTAGTCACCCCTAGTTCTGATAATTGTTCAGTCACTATTGGTGTAGACCCAAATGTTAGTACTGCAAATCCCCATGGATTAGTGGAATATCTTGTCATGGATTATACAAGACCAGCGATAGAGTGGTTGCAAACTTGAATACAAACAAAAAACCTGTTGGCAAAGATGGAATAATTAAAGTGACAAAAAATGTCATTATTCCAAAACCAACAGGTTTCAAGAGATTGAGAAAAGCGGCTAAGTTAAGCAGCAAAAATGCTTAACCAGCATCAAATCTCATTTGCAGCGTTGGCTGCATTTTTTTTATTTGACATCAATTTTCTCTGACCAGGAGAAGGGAGGAACTCCTCCTGGTATTTGTGGGGCCTACCAACATCTACCCTCCGGTAGGCATTTCTCTTTAATTCTTTTGACGAAAGCACTCCTTGTCCGGACAAGAGCGGCAGGGACCAGGCTCTGCCTTCATATTACGACGAGCCTTTTTCAATTCGTCGTAATGCCGACATACATAACGCACTAACTTGCGTGCACCGTTTCCATTTGACATGGCATCACCTTACTGTGCTTTTGCTTCGCAGGTTTTCAGGCTTTTGCAACCCTGACACTTCTGCGGAACAGTCTGCTTCCGCAATAACCGTACACGGAAGCGGCCAAACTCGTCGCATTGAACCTTCCCCACGTTCTGTTCCCTCCTCGACTGGGAACCATTTTGCGAGTTTACAACTGGAACAGTTCTCTTTCTCTTTCCCACGAGTTTC
>CAYXFC010000155.1:0-2751 GCA_964464155.1 uncultured Pseudomonadales bacterium | reverse complement strand
AATTTCAGCTTCGATCTGTTTACCTTCCTCACCAATTTCTTTAAAACCGGCCGTAAAAACTACTACGTTTTTGGTTCCCTTTTCATTAATTTGACGTAAACTTTCTAGAACAAATTGCGCAGGGATAGCAATTACGGCTAAGTCAGGAATTTGAGACAGACTATTGATGTCTGGATAACAAGGTAATCCATTGATTTCGGATGCCTTGGGATTGATGGGCAGAATTTGGCCTCCAAATCCCGAATCAATAATATTATTGACTACGATACCACCAACTTTAAGAGGATCACGGGAAGCACCAATAATAGTAATCGATTTAGGATTAAAAAAAGTGGACAGGCTCATAAAACTAGTATAGCAGGATTGCAATACAAAGGGGAATTTGAGATAGTAAGAACATGTCTAAAAAAATTTATTTATTATTGGGATTACTATTATTAACTGCTTGTAATTCAACTAACTTAACTGTCAACAAACCATTACCAAGTGAAACTGCCAGAGCAGAATCATCTCAAACTGACGTTGAAAGAGTGGAAAATTTTCTTAAACAAATTAACCAGGAAATTAAGTTGGGTTTTAGTGATCCTGGACCTTTGGATTTTAACTGGAAAATTGCTGGTGAAAAATTAAGTAAAATCCGTAATTTAGAAACAGTACAAATTTCTGGTCAGGCAATTGCCTTATTTTCTACCCCAAGGATTGAAAAAAAATCCAACACGCCAATTGTGACAGTAATAGCTAATTATTTATCCAGCCAGGGGTTTGTAAAAGATATTTATAATAACAATGCCGGCACGGTGACAGGAACGGAAGCTTATCAAAACAAGGATATGAAATGCATAATTAACTGGGAAATTATTGGTGGAATAGAAGGTTATAAAACTACTGATGTACCAATGAATTTGGCGTTGGTTTGTGGAGAAATTTAACAATTGTCCGCTTAATCTCTATCATATCGATCTTGCCAACACAAAACAGGGGGATTTCTTATTTTTACATCAGGATCAATTTCTTCTATAGCAATATCAATCTGTTGCTGATACCAAGCTAATCGTTGATCTTGATTCATTTCTCTAGTTGTACCTCGATAATAGTCCTCAATATAATTGAGGATGAATCCTCCATCCTGCATAACTTGACAATTCCTTGCATGTTCATGTAATCCTCTTAGTCCTAACCTGATTACCAGTTCCATCCTAAGATCTGGATCTTGTTTTCTCAGTATTGTTGCAAAATCATTGGGGAAGTGACGCAGCCAGCCATCAACTATTTCTGTTCTTAATTTTGTTTTTTCAGACCTTAATTGTAATCTTGGTAATTTTGTAAAAGAAGCGTACGTAGCTTCAAAATCAAAAGTAATATCTAATTCTTTTCTTGCTCCCATTTATTTATCCTATAAACTTCCAAAGCTGGACCGTCGTCTACTTTGGGATAAGATAGGATTAGTTCAAATTCTGGTCGATTAATAAGGTTTATTCTATCATGATTCCCAATATAGTAAATATTATCGGTCGTAGCTTTGGCCAATTCTCTATCATAAGTAGCAGAGCTGTTATCGCCCACACCTACAATTTCGATAGGGAGATGATTAATACGATCACCAAGGACAACAAACAATCCATCTGGTAAAGTGCCGAAATATCCCTCAGATAATACTTTAATTTTACCTTCTTGAGCTTGTTGAATGAAAAAATCTGCAGCTTGATTAATTCCTATACCACTAGACCAATCATGAAGATATTGTCGCTGATCAGTCAAAGGTAGTTGGATTTCAAGAGGACTAGAAATCAAAGTATAAACAAAAGGTATAAAAGTTAAAACTATAATAGCAGTCAAAATCATCGCAAATTTAATTTTTAATTGAGATATAGCATAAGAAGCTAAAATTGGCAAAATAAAACCGACTAACAAGTAATATCTAGGTGTCAGTAATTTTCCCAAAACTAAAAAAGGAACAATAAAACAAATTAGAGCTATAAACAAATTAATAATTAAACGGTTTTGTTTTTTAATACCTATGAAAATACCAATTAAACTGGTCAAAATTATTGGCCAAAAACGATATTGAATCAACCAAGTTAAGAGTGATAAAAAATTACTTGTAATCTGGCTAATATGTCCATGTAAGATATCAATCGGAGAATAACTAAAATCACTAGCACGGTTGAATAAAAAGGGAAACCAAATTGAAAAACGTAGTAGAGCAATAATTGCTAGAGCAACGACACTACTTATTAAAGCTTGTTTAAATAATTTTATTCTATTTTCTCTCTCAAAATAGGCTGCTATCCAAGGGAAAGGCAACATAAACAAAGCCGGAGTTTTGGTCCAAAAAGCTAAACCAATCATTATTCCAGTGACTAGGCCTTTGTACTTTAATTTAATCTCAGTCCAACTAAAAACACTAGCCAGTAAAAATAGAGAAAATAAACTGTCTAAAATTGCCAGTCTGATATGAAAGAAAACAAAAGGAGACAAGGCAATTAAAGGCAAACTAAAAAGAGCCCAACGGCGATTTAATTTATTTATTCCGAAATAAACTATAAGCAGTGATAAGGTGAAAGATAAAACAGATACGGTTCTACCGGCTAGTAGTAAATTATGAAAATCCAGAAAACTTATGGCGGATAACCACATAAAAAGCGGTGGTTTACCATCATAAAGAGAAATAAAGGGATTTGCCATCCCTAACAAAATTTTACGTGCCCAAAATAAATAAATTGCCTCATCAGCAAAAATAGGAAATACACT
>CAYXFC010000154.1:0-2779 GCA_964464155.1 uncultured Pseudomonadales bacterium | reverse complement strand
CCATGCGTAATGCAATCACAAGCTTTGCTCATATTCACCTTACTTCTTGTTCCTTAAGCACTCAAAGACTACTAAAAAATGGGGAACAGGCTAATAGAGTTATTGAAGTAGGCGAACCCGGACTAGATAATATTAATAATCTGACTCAACTTCCCAAAAATGAATTGTTTTCCAGATATCATCTAAACGATCAAAAACCCTTGATTCTCGTTACCCAACATCCAGTTACCACAGAATCGGAAAATTCCTATCAGAATATGCTCGAAACACTTAAAGCCCTTGATAAAATAAATCTACCCACAATACTTACTTATCCAAATACTGACTTAGGTTACAAAGGAATATTAAAAGCAATTAATGAATACCAAGATCGACCATGGCTCAGAATCCTTCCCACATTAGGCATAACTGAATTTTTAAACCTATTGTCACATTGCTCTGTTTTGGTGGGCAATACAAGCAGTGGAATTATTGAAGCGCCTACCTTTAAGGTTCCTTTTGTAAATATAGGTACTCGACAAATAAACCGTCTAAGAGCAACTAATGTGTTAGATGTTAGTTATCATGCTCAAGAAATTACCTCAGCAATCAGAAAGTCTTTATTTGATGAGGAATTCAGACAAAGTCTAGTTGAATGTATTAATCCATATGGAGATGGTCATACCAGCTTAAAGGTAGTAAATATCCTTGAAAAATTACAAATAACTCCCAACTTACTTTCCAAATGGGTTCCCAGCACTGAATCCTTTATATAAAATATGCAGTTTTCTATCTTAAAATCAACCAGTTTAGATAGTAAGCGATGGCAAACATATTTTGATAAATTATCCAGTGACCAAAAAGACCTCCACTACCTACCCCAATATGCAAATATTTACTGTGACACCTATGGATATGATGCTTATTTGGCAGTAGGTGAATATAAAGAAAAAATTCTTATACAACCTTTTATACTAAAACCGATTAATAATCTGCCATTTTTAAACTTTGACCAATCCAATATATTTGAAGCTGCTAACGCGTATGGATTTGGAGGCCCGTTAATTATTAGCCCAATGGGTGATGACCATGTTAACATAGTAGAGTTTGAAAATAGATTATCAGAATTTTTGCTAAGCAAAAATGTAGTTACAGAGTTCATTCTTTGTCATCCTCTTTTGAAAAATCACACCCTCATAAATCACCTAGATTCACTTAATCAAGAAAAGAATGTTGTAGTTGTAAATCTTAATCTTTCAAAAGAACAAATTACCAAACAGTTTAATCGAGGTACTCGTAGCAAGATTAATCATGCCCACAATGCTGGGGTCACCATTGACCCCATTGAGTTAAATGCTAAAAATATCGATATTTTCCAAAAACTATACTATCAAACAATGAAAAGAAATCAGGCTGATAGCAAATGGAATTTCCCTCAAACATATTTTACCAATTGTGTTAAATATCTTGGAGAAGATAAAGTCAGCCTACTTTTTGCACACCTAGATAATAAGGTTATTGCTGCATATTTTCTCATTCACGCATATTCTATTGCATATTATCATTTTGGCGCATCAGATGAACGTTTTTTCAATACGCGTGCCACTTCACTTCTTATGGCAGAATCAATATTTTATTTAAGATCAAAAGGTTTTAAAAATTATCATCTTGGAGGAGGAGTAACCGGCAATCCCAAGGATTCACTGTTGCAGTTTAAGCTGGGCTTTACCAAAACCACTGCTCCACTTTTTTCTTACCATCGAGTCATAAATCAAGAACTGTACGAACAATTAAATCTTGCCAAATTTAAATATGAGCAAGATAATCATCTAGAAATCGTTAATCCCAATTATTTTCCTTTATACAAAAGGAGGTAGCATGAATTTTGTATGCAAAGATTTTTCATTTGATAAGCCAGATAAAACTTATTTAATTGCTGAAGTGGGTGTTAATCACAACCGTGACATTGCAATTGCTAAAAAGATGGTTGAAGTAGCCAGGGAGGCTAAAGCTGATATTATTAAATTCCAATTATTTGATTCGGAAAAAGAGGTCAGCATTCATGCTGATAAAGCTGATTACCAAAAGAAAAATACCTCAGATAATGAAGGACTTAATCAGCTTGAAATGTGCAAAGCACTTGAACTTAGCCCTGAAAATATTAAAGAGCTAAAAGCTTTTTGTGAAAAGCTGAAAATGCCTTTTCTTTGCACAGCTTTCGAAAAATATAGCTTGAATTATTTAGTTGATGGTTTAGGGCTTAAAACTATAAAAATCCCTTCGCCTGAAATAACAAACATTCCATTTTTACGTCAAATCGGACAAAAAAAAGTTAGTGTGATTCTCTCAACAGGAGCAAGTCATTTACACGAAGTTGCCTTAGCCATACAAACCTTGAAAGAAGCAGGGTGCAAAGAGATCGTTCTTCTGCATTGTGTTTCACAGTATCCAACACCATATGAAGATTTAAATTTACGTGCAATGCACACCATGAAACAAGCATTTGGGTTGCCAGTTGGATTTTCTGATCATAGTCTAGGAATAGAAGCTGATATTGCTGCTGCTGCTCTAGGAGCGGTTGTTATTGAAAAGCATTTCACACTCGACCGGAACATGAAAGGGCCTGATCACAAAGCATCAATAGAACCAGATGAACTAAGAGCCTTAGTCAAAGGCCTTACAATTGCAAACAAAGCTTTGGGTTCTTATATTAAACAGCCAGCTACATGCGAACAAGGAAATCTCTCTCTAATAAGAAAAAGCTTAGTAGCAGGTATAGAGATCGAAAAAGGCAAACGTT
>CAYXFC010000153.1:0-2780 GCA_964464155.1 uncultured Pseudomonadales bacterium | reverse complement strand
TTTAATATTAAATTTATTTATGTTTAGCAATATTTATGTAATTATTTTATATATTGCATTAATTTTATACGCTTATCCAATTTTAAGGTCACAATTTAAAATTATCGATAAAATAATTTATAAAATTAAAAATAACCAAAAAAGCTTAATTGTCGGAATTGGTATCGCTAGTATAATAATATCTAATTGCGGTTCAATCTACATACAAAATTTGGATAATGGCAGAAGCCGGCTAAATATACGTAAGGATATTGCAAAATTAAGTAATAATTACAGTGATAAAGTGATTTTGATGCCTCCCATTAATATATTATTAGACGACTTTAGTCCTTTTGATTATGATGCTTTTAATAAGTGGTCAGAGCTGAAAATATTGAGTAGTGGATGGTCAACATTTTCTCCAAGATTTTATGATAATATTAGAAAGGTTTTGCATGTCGATAATGGTTATGAAATTATACCCAAGTTATTAGAAGGCAATAATTTTATCCTTATTGCAAATGATAGTTTTGTTATTAATTTATCTACTTTTATTTCAGAACATTACCCACTTGAGAAAGATGTTATATTCGTACCAATCGATAATCTATCTACCAGTACTATATATAAACCTGTATTGGTAAACAAATTTAATATTGATACTTGTAATGACAACATCTAAATATAAATATGAAAATTCCTTTTAACAAACCATGTATTATCGGCAAAGAAATTCATTACATTAAAGATGCTATTAACAGAGGTAAAATTTCAGGTGATGGTTATTATTCTCAAAAATGCCACCAATTTTTTCAACAAAAATATGGTTTTCCAAAAGTCTTGTTAACAAATTCATGCACTGATGCTTTAGAAATGAGTGCACTGCTACTGGATATAAAACCTGGAGATGAGGTAATTGCACCTTCTTTTACTTTTGTATCTACTGTAAACGCTTTTGTGCTACGAGGTGCAAAAATTGTCTTTGCTGACAGTTGTAGTAATAATCCAAATATAGATCCAATTCAAATCGAAAAGTTAATTAATACAAGAACTAAGGCAATTTTGGTGGTTCATTACGCTGGAGTGGCCTGTGATATGGATAAGATTATGCAAGTTGCCAATAAATATAAATTGTGTGTTGTTGAGGATGCTGCCCATGCTATTGATTCATATTATAAAGGTAAACCACTTGGTTCTATTGGTCATCTTGCTACATTCTCTTTTCATGAAACAAAAAATATTAGTTGCGGTGAAGGTGGCATGATTGTTATTAATGATAAGAAGTTTGAAAAGAGAGCTGAAATAATAAGAGAAAAAGGAACAAATAGGTCTGCCTTTTTCAGGGGTGAAATCGATAAATATGGATGGGTTGATATTGGCTCGTCTTTTCTACCCTCAGATATAACAGCAGCTTTTTTGTTTGCTCAATTAGAAAAACTGGACAATGTTCAGAAAAAAAGAAAAAGGTTATGGAAAAAATATTATACCGAATTATTTCCTTTGTCTGAAGCTGGTAAGGTACAGATATCCAAAATCCCTGAATATGCTACAAATAACGGTCACTTATTTTACCTTGTTACTAAATCAGAACAGGATAGAAATTGTTTAATTAAATATCTAAAATCTAAAGGTATCCACGCGGTCTTCCATTATTTATCACTACATAAAAGTCAATTTTATAAAAAATATCAGATTGATTTTAAACTAGTAAACGCAGATCGTTTTTCAAATAGACTTATTCGCTTACCGTTATATTATAATCTTACTTATTCTGAACAAAAATATATTATTAAAGAAATATATAACTATTTCTATCATAATAAACATAATCAAATTTACTTTAATAGTAACCTCTCATAATGAAACTAGGTTTTCCCAAAACCAACCCTTATCGTTGGTTTTTATCAATCATATCCAATCCTCTTGTCTTGATATTTATATTTTATACATTATCATTCGGGCTGATTCTATTAAATTCAGGTATTTATTGGGACGGATGGGTATTGTTTAACGCGAAACCTAATATAATAAATCAATTATTTAATGAATTGGGTTCATTCTGGTCTCACTATTTTCATAATTTTATTTTTAGTCTTCCTTACCCAATATTCTTTTATCGCTTAATAATATTTTTATCATATTTATTGACCTCTTTTTTGCTGTTTGATTTGTTAAAAACCATCAGAACTATTAACGATAATTCTCGTTTAACTATTACCCTTCTATTTGCACTATTACCTGTTAATTCTGCTCGTATATCCATAATAAACACGCCGTATGCTGTATGTTATTTCATTTTTTTCTTATCACTTTGGTTGTTTGTAAAGTATATAAATAATTATAAAATCTTGTATAGATTAATGTCTTTATTCCTTTTTTTTATTTCTTTTGCCACCCAATCGCTGTTAGTATTTTATTATGCAATTCTCATCCCATATTTAATATATGTTAATAAGAGTAAAAAAAATCTAAAATCATATATTTATGTCTTTCTAGCTAAATTGGATTTTTTACTACTTCCAATTATTTTTCGCCTCTTTAAAACAATTTTTCTTTCACCTCAAGCCTCTTACAGTGGCTATAACCAAATTACTCAATATGGATTGATATCGGCAGTAACTCAAACTTTTACATCATTCAATTTGTCATTTATAGAAATAATTAGTAATTCGCTAATGATGAAATACAGCATAATTATTGTATTATTATGTTTTATTAGCTGTTTATTGTTTATAAAAAAACAAAACAAAAAAATATCAAATACCTATCAGTCACTCAAAATGTTTCTTACTGGATGTTTT
>CAYXFC010000152.1:0-2783 GCA_964464155.1 uncultured Pseudomonadales bacterium | reverse complement strand
TTTTTATCTGGCCGTCATCGTAATAAATAAAATCTTTTTGAGTCAATAGAGCATAAGTTTGATACCTTTCAAAATCAGATGCTTGTGCGTCGGTATTAATCGTCACTAGTCTAACAGTTGCTTTAGGACCGTTAATTTTCTCTTTTTGAGGTAAAAAAGTATCAAGCGTATCTTTGGGAATAGTTATGTAGTATGGTTCGGTGACATTTGTGGAGGCATAGCCATCTTTAACTGTTATCTCTAATTCTTCGGGATAATTTTCATTCACTACCGCGATCACCTTGGATGGAGCATCCTTTAAGATTGGAAACCAATTACTAAAAAATACTATCGATGGTTTGATGGTGATAATAAGTGCTAATAAGATAGCTATTAAAAAAGGTTTAACTTTTTGTGATCCATAAAGAAGATTGGCATAAAATGTAGGATCAAAGTATTTCAGTACACCAGATAATGACTTAGCTGGTTCTTCTGGCATTATTTTTTCTTGTTCAAGCGTTTTATTAGACTCAAGAGAATTAATAAATTGAGAAGAATTACCTTGTTTAATGTTAAGTTGAGATACTGCAGGTTGTTGATCTAGGATTGGTTGCGGTTTATTAAAATACAGATTTAATTCAGTTAATATTTGAGAAAGAGCCCAGCCTGCCTGCAACATATTTTGAGTAATTTGTTCTTGGGTGAGTCCTTGTTTAGCAGCTTTATCAATATAATTTTGAATATTATTGGGCATTATTTAAGTATTAAAGTTTTGGAAAGGAATGTCAATATTAAGAATTGATAGAGCTAAATTGATAATGTTTGTATTTAATTCAATAATTTTGGAAAGAATAATCTTAATGAATATGATAATTATTGAGGTTTTGATATACTTCAACTATTATGAAATATATTCATATTTTTACTGATGGTATAGATAAACTTCTTTCGCTTAGTATCTGGGGTAAGCATTATGGCGGCAATAATTCATTTTTTTATTATGCCAAAAACGAAGGTTTAAAAGGCTATGTAAGCACTGTTGAATACAAACGCCTAGCTAATGAAGGGAAAAGGCTTTTCAATAATACGGTTTTTATCAGTAACTTAGAAAATGTTACCAATCAATTGGCAGAAAAAGTAAAACAAAAAAATATTACATCTGATATTGATCAAGCAGCTCAACTTCTTGAAGAATGTTACCGTAATTATTTTTATACCGAAGAATATTATACAGATCAGCTTCATCCTAAAGAGGATACTTTTCTTATCAAAAAAATTGGGAACTTCCGTTTAAATTTTATTAATACCTGTATCCATGCAACAGAACATGTTTATAATTTAGCTGAAAAAAAATATGGGAAAGAACTAGCACAGTTCATGATGATTGAAGAAGTTAAATCTGGGAAAGTGGCAAATAATATTCAAGATAGAAAAAACAGATTTTTGGTCATAAAAGAAAATATAAAACTTAATTTATATGTGGGCCAAAATGCTGAAAGATTATATTTAGAAAAGATTCAATTACCAAAAAGGTTACAAACAAAAATTATCACAGGCAAACCTGCAAGCACAGGTAAAATCACTGGAAAAGTATTTCTTATTTCGTTAACCGCAGCAAATTTAGAAGAAAGAATTGATGCTATGCCACACAAAGCTATCTTAGTCACCGAAAGTACTCAACCTGCACTTTTACTCGCTTGTCAAAAAGCCGCGGGAATTATTACTAATGAAGGCGGCGTTCTCTCTCATGCAGCAATAATTTCAAGAGAAAATAAAATTCCTTGCATTGTTGGAACAAGAAACGCTACACAGATATTACGTGATGGAGCTTGGGTAGAGCTAGATGGGGAACAAGGAACAGTTAAATTAGTAAGAGCTAATGATTAAAATTATAGAGACATTTTATAGTTATCCCTTTATTTTAGTATCAAGTTCAGTCTTTGACAGCTTTACTAGATAAGAATAAATTCACAAGATCATCAACTCCGATATCTTTTTTTGCAGAGGTTTTTATAATTTTTATGTCTGGACTAATGTTCAATATATTTTGAATTGCCAATTGTTCATCAAATCCTGTAGCTTTAGCCAGATCCATTTTTGATAATACGCAAATATCTGCTGAGTTAAACATAGTGGGATACTTTGAAGGCTTATCTTCACCCTCAGTGGTAGACATTAAGACTAGGCGCATATTTTCTCCTAAATCATAGTTAGCTGGACAAACCAAATTACCTACATTTTCAATAATGAGAATATCAGCATCCTGATATTGAATATGTCTTAAGCTTTTTTTAACCATATTAGCGTCAAGATGACAGTTGCCATTGGTATTGATTTGATATGTTTGTGCACCGCTTTCCTGTATTCGTTTTGCATCGTTGTCAGTAGCCAAATCGCCCACGACCACACAAACCTTCCAGCCCTTTTTGACAAGTTTTTTACTCAAGATTGTCAATAATTCCGTTTTCCCAGATCCAGGACTGGATACAACATTGACCACAAATATTCCTTTTTTAGAAAATGATTGCCTTAGATTATGGGCTAATTTATCATTATCGTCCAATATCCCTTTTCGTATTTCTAAGATTCTTGTTTTCATATTAATATTCTATTTTATCTATAGTCAACTCTTTGCCTTTAATTATTTGAGGTGTTAATTTACCACACTTTGCGCACTTTAGAATAAACCCGTTTTTTATGGACGTTTCTATTTTACACACTGGACAATATATAACCAATACATTTTCTGTAATGCTGAATTCTAACTTCAAATGCACCAGTTTGTAATTTTAGTAAAGACCTCA
>CAYXFC010000151.1:0-2787 GCA_964464155.1 uncultured Pseudomonadales bacterium | reverse complement strand
ATATAAAGGAATGACAGAGCTTCAGAGTTACCCCACACCCTAACTCACTATTTCTACATTTTCATAGTTAATAGATATATTTTAGTTGATTTTTCTTAAAATATGTTTTGGTATACAATATAGCTACGATTTAATATTGCCTAAACTTTACAGATTTATCCGTAAAGCATGGCATATAAATCCTTCGCAGGAAACAGCTCGTCGTCAGAGCACCTGCGAAGGTTATCATCCCGAAAGGGGCGATAGGTGACGCAAGTCATCGCTGGCGGCGAGCTGCTTTTGTAGCTCCGTCAAAGGATTTATAAAATTTTATGAAAGAAAAAATAAAGAAGTTAGCCTGGCCACTTTTTGCTCCGATAGCATTTATATTATGGACGATTGACTATTATCTAGTATATTTTGGGCTGTCATTCTTTTTCTATAAACTATCAACAGGAAGCAATGTAATAAGAATAACCCTGATGTTACTGGCTATACCGATTGTTTTCATCGTAATTAAAATCTTTTATGGCACAACTTTTTCTACCGCTTATTTAGCCACAAAAAATAAAATTGTTTACTTCCTTATTGCTGCATTTTTTTCTCTAAACCGTATAAGGTCAGTTTTTCAATACTGCTCTGTAAAATCTCCAACAATACCCAATTCCATAATCATAGAAATACCCTGTTATGTCAATTTATTTATTACTTTAGCTCAAATAATCCTTATTTTTAGTCTCGGATTCATCTTTATGGCAATTACCAGAGAGGACAAAAATGATTAAAGAAAACAAAAAGAAGGTTTTCCTGATGTTATCGGGCATACTTCTTCTGGTTAGCTGGTTTTATTGGTTTCAATTGAGACCCTCAAAAATTAGATCATTTTGTGATTGGAGAGTTAGAAATGAAAATAATTGGCGGCCGATTTCAAAATCTGGTATTTACGATATTCAATATGAGGCCTGTTTACATGAAAAAGGGCTCAAATGAAACAGGACAAATTACCCTTCCAGCTCTCGTTAATTGAATACAATCGTACATTTTCTGAATTAAGTAAATTATATAAGCAAAAAATAAAAGAATTTAAGTCAAATAGTTTTCTTTATGGGTGGACTTGGTGGTCATTACCACTCAAAATGTGGAGGGAAGCAAAAGCCCTTGGATTTAAGAACGATGAATATAATCAAGAGTGGATATTTTATAACACTATTTCAGGTTATGGCGATTACAACACATCAAAAAAAGCGCAAGAAACCGCGCTTGAAATTATGCAAAAAAAGTATCCCCATAACAATTTACTGAAGAATCTTTCAACTGGCGGCCGTTTAGATTAATATACTAAGTAAGTATCTGTTAGCTATGGTCGTCTTAAACAAAACAATTTTAATTCTAGAGGATGATCTTATAACCGTGTCCAAATTACTCAAACGGTTAGCCGATTTAGAAGCGGATCAGCCATTTTCTTTATCCACAATTGTCTTATCCAATTACCAACAGGTAGAGGAATTTATTAACTCAAGGGAAAAACTGAATGTTGATATTGTTTTGTTAGATCGCGATTGTAAATTAGGCGGTTCTTTCCATGTTTATGGTATGGAAAAATTTGGAGCAGATAATATTATTGCCATTTCGTCTGTTCCAGAATATAACCAGGATTTAATCGCTAGAGGAGTTAAAAAGGCTATTTTAAAAGACTATCGCTATCTGGATAAATTTGCCGACGAGGTGGTAAAAGAAATTGAAAAAAGACTAAAAAAACATTCCTTACTAGATACATTGAAAAAACAATATATTAATATTAAATAAGAGGTGGGTATATTTTTTGTTCTAATGTTTAATATAAGTTAAATAAGTCTAAAATACTAAGTTTTATTAAGTCGTGATAAGAGGGGCAAAAATCCAACATTTTCTAACATTTTAATGTTCCCCACAAAATCGGGGTTTTTCTTGAGAACACCCTATGGAAAAATCCAGCATTAACCAATACCTCAACTGTATTTTCAAAAGTTAGTAAAACCCCATAGATCTATAAATTTCCCCCATTCTGATTTTTGCTTTTATATAACGCCTAAATTTTCTTGTCGGAATGCCGTTATAGAACTTTCTCTTGAAATCTTTACGCAGGACTTTCATCTCTTTATTACTAATAATTCTACCAAGCTGTTTCCAATGACCACTTAATTTTCTACTCTCGTAGGTTAAACATTGACAATGCCTACAAGCAAAAAGCCCGCCTCTTAAATAAACTACACCGACTCTTTTAGAACAGATTGGACAAATAAACCAGTATCTAAATCTTCCATAATTACAGTCAGTTGTACAGAGGTTAATATTATAATCATAATTTTGATGTTTGAACCGGACAAAACCGTCTCGAGCCACTTCTTTTCCATGAAAATAACCTTTTAAGTTTTTAACAGGGTTGACTTCCAGATCAACCCTTTCGCATATCTTACCGTTCCGGTTCCAAGTTATATTTCTTGTGGAATAACAAGTTTTGAGTAATCCATCTTTTTTAAGTTCAAAGATGGAGATTTTACTCAAGTAGTCGGCTTCAATTTTTTGGTAATAATAATCTTGTTGCATTATAAAAGTGTATTCTGCCGAAATCATTAAGGAATTAAAAATGGCATTTTGTTGTATTTACCTCTCGTATATGCCAAATCTAATTTTTATGGTTTCCGGCTTTAATTCTGGTTATATATTTAATAAAAAACGCCCATATCTACCAGATATAAGCGTCGGTTTTTCCGTTGCAAACTGCTTTCAGTTTATCACAATATTTAGATTTTTCGCATATAATATAAA
>CAYXFC010000150.1:0-2801 GCA_964464155.1 uncultured Pseudomonadales bacterium | reverse complement strand
TTTCTCACATTAGTATATCTCGACCTTGGTGTTTAATATATGGGGTCCACTCCATCTCGAAAGACCCCCTAAAACTCTTTGGAAAAGACCCTAAAAGGTTCTAGACCAAGCCGGTGAGATTCTAATAAATTATCAGTCAGAAGAGTTTACGTTTTCTGGGTTATACGGTATACTATTTGCACAGAAAATAAAGCTACATCCATGTCAAAAAGGAACTCTCAGTCGCGTGCCGAATTACACGCCCACCTCGGGTCGTCGGTTCACCCGGCCATTTTGTGGTCTATTGCGCATCGTCAGGGGATTAGACTCCCAAGCAAGGATTACCGCGAGTTCGAGAGAATGATTACTATGACGAAAAACGAGCGTAACACGAGCCTTGATGACATGCATAATAATTTCTTTTACTGGACTGAGCTTATTCAATCCTCACCAGAAGCAATGGAAGAATCCGTAAAGTCAGTTATTGGTGGTGGTTATCGTGCATCTAATATTACTGTGCATGAATTGCGATTTAATCCTATGTTTCGAAATAGGGGTGGCGAGAAGGATCTTGACCATATTATTATGGCTGCAGTTTGGGGGTTGAATAGGGCAACGTTGGAATATCCTCAAGTGAAAGCCGGAATAATTTTAATGATGGATAGAACACTGACGTTTACACAGAACGAGATTATTCTTCAAAAGGCAATTAAGTATGCTTCCTTTGGTGTCATAGGAATAGACATCGCCGGACCTCAGCGTAAATCTTTTTCAATGAAAAAACACGCAATTCTTTTTAAACGCGCTACGGCACATGGATTAGGCGTGACACTACACACAGGGGAAGAAGGATCGCTTCAAGAATTGGAATTTGTTGTGAAGCATATAAAACCACGGCGTATCGGACATGGCATTTTGGGAGTGAAAAAAGATTCAATTTTAAAGGCTATGAAAGAACAGCGCATTACACTCGAACTTTGTCCAACGTCAAATATAAAGAATTCCGTTGTCAAATCCGTAGCATCGTTTAAAGCGATAGTAAGAAAAATTCAACAAGCTGGTATTCGATTCACTATTAATACAGATGGGCCAGAAATGTATCAGACAAATATTTTACACGAACAAGACTTTTTAATACGTTCAAAGATTTTAACACAAAAAGAAGTAAAACAAACAACCCGCTGGGCATTTGAGTCCTCATTTGTGGATTATTCTAAAAAATTTTAATTATTTCCGATAACGTCAGGTGTATCTGAGGTTTCAGATACTTTTTTGTATTCTTCATTACTAAGTTTATCATAAAAGAATACAAAAAAGGAGCTGAAATTTGGGTGAGCCCTGAGCCGAGGAGCGAACCAGATACTCGGTGTTAAGTGATGTACTGCCCGCCGCCGATTATTATTTTTTAAGTTTTTTGTAAATCCAAACTATTAAACACGACATCAAATAAGGAACAATTACGATATAAGGAATTTTTAAAATCTCCCAAATATTGCTAGAGAAAGGGAATACCTGAAAACCCCCTGTAAATAAAGCAATAATGAAAAATAACCCCCCAAGTAGCGTTAATTTCCAAACATCACCATAATCGCAAGTCATTGGACCTCCAGGCGGACAAGAGCCAATATTTGGATAGGCAACTGGTACTGGAAATACAAAAAATAGAATAAGGAAGATGATAATCTTAGACTTTGTTGGTTTTAAAAATTCCATATTATTTTTATTTATCTTGTTTATTATAAAAATATTTTTTTAATTTAGGCGGCGGGCAATATTTAATATTGTTTTAAAATAATTAATAATTAAGGCTATGGAATATTTTGCCTAACGTTCCAACGTATATCTAATGCCCCGAGCTTGTCGAGGGGTATGGATGGACTCTGAGCGACTTATGGTGAGCGAAGTCGAACCAGATACGCGGTGTTGGACGATGTATTTGGTGGTAAATTTCAACTAGTTTTTTTTAAGACCTTTCTTTATTATTTTAGTCATTTCAACGTGTTTACCAGAAGCACCTTTAATACAGGCTTTAAGATAATCAGTATTTGAATTTTTGCCCCAATCAATAGGGTGATAGCTTAGACTGGTTACTATTAAATCAAGGAATAAACGAATAGTTCTACCATTGCCTTCTCTAAATGGATGAATAACATTAAATTCATTGTGGATAATAGCTAGTTTTTTAGAAATATTATCTTTACTGTCAGATTGTTGAGGTAAATTTTTATTCAATAATATTTCAAAATCTTTTAAAGACTTATCAATGAATTTAACGGGGGCAAAAAGCATTCCATCTTTGGAAATATCCACCCCTCTTATTTTCCCAGCCCAAGTATATAAAGTCTCAAAAAAATATTTATGAATAGAAAATAATAAAGAAAGGTCGAATTCGACCTTATTTTCTTTTAGTAATTCAAAAAAATGTGTATAGCTGTCAGCTAATAGCAGGGTTTCGGCATCATTTAGTTTATTCTGATCTTTTATGCCAAGCTTATTCTTTAAGATGCCCTTACTAATTCCAGCTTTTTTAGCGCTGACGTGATACCGCGAATGCTCGTCCATATACTTTTAAAGTCTGAATAATTTTTTTATTCTGTTTTGCTCCACTAAAACTTAAACCTTCCATCCTAGAGGATTGGGCTACGGCTTTGTTTATTTTATTGTAGTTTATTTTAATTGGATTTTTCATAAAAATATAGTTTATATAGCTATATATTAACACATTTTTTTGATTATTTCAAGGCACTAAAGTAGCCAAATATTTCACCTAACGTTTCAGTATATGCGATGTTTTGCGGAGTGAAACGGAGCAAAATATGGGA
>CAYXFC010000149.1:0-2813 GCA_964464155.1 uncultured Pseudomonadales bacterium | reverse complement strand
CTAAACAAAAGTCCGTTTTTAATAAATACAGCAGAAATATGTTTTTTTAGATAATGATAAATAAACAAAATTAAGATACCAAACAGCCATATGACAACACTAAAGCCATAAAGTCTTTTTTCTGTCAGTCCCCACATATAGCTATAATCCCAAACGCTTTTGAGCGAAATTAAATTGAGAAAAAACAGCTGCAAAGCAAGAATGAAACTACTCAGCTGAGCATATTTAGTTTTAGCTTTGTCATTATAAATAAGAGCAAAAACAATTATAAAAACAATACTTAACTGAGCAAAAACTTCACGAGCGTAGCGGGAATGAGTATAGCCAAGTGATTCCAAGGTTAAATTTGAAGAAAAATATAGCTGAAATTGAGTAATGAAAAATATAAACAAGACTAAAATGACACTAATTTTAGGAATAAGAAGTGGGAAATTTAATATGTGAAATGGATTAGTCTTAGTCTGATTTTTGTTGACTAAAACCGTTAACTTTGGTAGCAATAATATTAAAATCAAAGCTAGAGTTAATCTGGAAAGGGCAATTAACAAAATATTTGGATCGATACTTTGTAAAAATTCAAGATTTACTATAAAGCTAAAAATGGTAGATATCCAATGACCAAATATTGGATTAGCAAACGACAAAAGAGGCAGAATTATGATCAAAATAATAACTGTTACAACTATTGAAAATAGAGTTTTATCTGAGATATTTAGTTTATACAGTTTAGCATTTAATTTAACTGGTGACGTAATTTTTAGAGCTGATTTAATTAAATATAAAGGTGAAAGTAGTAGCTTAAATAAGCTTTGAGTTGCAACACCTAGGCATATGATAGATAACAGATAAACAATAGAGATAAAATTTAAGAGACTAAGAAAAATATTAGCTCTAATTATCAAAAAACACGAGAATAATATTGTGAAGATAAACAAAGCTAGCCGGTATTTATCTTTGTGGTCTCTTGCCACAAAAAGTAAGCCTGTAACTGTAACTAAAGATAGAAAGAGTCCAAAATAAGGAAAAATACCTAAAATAAATATCAGATTAGGGATAATTATAGCCAGAGCTAAACTGGAGAAAATAATAGGTTTGATTGTCATAAGACTTGGAGTTAAATTGTGATGGGTTGAAGACATTATACAACATGGAGATCAGAGTTTTGTTTATGTGATAAACTAGATGTAACGTCCACTTCTTTTGATCGCAAAAGAATTGGACAGAAGAAAACTCTCGCTTATAAAAGAAAATTTCAGGAAAGCATTTTTCTCATTTTATGTCATTAAAGCTTCCCTCAGAGGAATGCTAATGACATAAACACAGATAGAATTCGAAAACTACTTTCTTGACTATTTCTTTTAAAAAAGCGATTTGAAGAAATATATAAATAACGGATTGAAAATGGCAAAAAAATCAAATTCCATTTATATTTGTCAGAATTGTAGCTATCAATCTAGTAAGTGGATTGGACAATGTCCGGATTGCGGACAATGGAACAGTTTTGTAGAAACAGCAGTAACTGCTACACCCAAAGGTTTTGGCGGTGGTAAACAAATTGAAGCAAGTGCTGCTCATCCCATTAGTCTAAAACAAATTGCTTCCCAAAAGTTAAGTCGAGTTGCTACTCCATATAAAGAACTGGATAGAGTATTGGGAGGAGGTCTTGTACCAGGGTCACTAACTCTACTAGCTGGAGAGCCAGGTATTGGTAAGTCTAGTCTACTCACCACTGTAGTTAGTAAACTAGCTGGGCTTTATGTTTTGGGGGAAGAATCACCTCAACAGGTAAAATTGAGAGTTGAAAGAATGGGATTACCAGACGATTTTCAGGTTTTGGCAGAAACTAATGCCGAAACAATAGCAGCTACCATCCAAAGCCAATCAGTGGTGGCAGTTGATTCAATTCAAACTGCTTGGACCAGTAAACTAATGGGTGTGGCAGGGTCAGTAGGTCAGATACGCGAGTCAGCTCAAATATTACTTCAAGCAGCCAAAGCCACTAATGTTCCCATAATTTTAGTAGGTCATGTTACCAAAGAAGGCTCAGTGGCTGGCCCTAAGGTATTGGAACATCTGGTTGATACTGTTTTGCAGTTTGAAGGTGAAGCTTTGCACGAATATAGACTCCTTCGGGCTGTTAAAAACCGTTTTGGTCCAACCGATGAGGTAGGAGTGTTTGCAATGCAAGATAGGGGTTTAATTGAGGTTAAAAATCCCTCAGATTTATTTCTACAAGACCAGGGAAGCATCCTAAGACCTGGTAGCGTGGTGATGGCCACTATGCAGGGTTTACGGCCAGTTTTAGTCGAAATTCAAGCTTTGGTAAATCCCACTCAACTGGCTATTCCCAGACGTATTGGTACTGGTGTGGATGTTAAACGGCTACAGATCATTTGTGCCATTTTGGAACGTCACGGTGGGCTCAAACTAGGAGATAAAGATGTGTTTGTTAATGTAGCTGGAGGTCTAAACTTAAAAGAACCGGCAGCTGATTTGGCAATATGTATGGCGATTGTATCCTCATATAAGAATAAGCCTTTGGTAGATAAAACTGTAGCTATAGGAGAAGTAGGTTTATTAGGAGAGATTCGCAAAGTATCCTTTTTGGATAAAAGGATCAAAGAGGCTAAAACTCAAGGGTTTAATCATATCTTATCAGCACCCAGTCTTAAACACATCAAAGAAGCAGTTAAACTTCTGATTTAATATTTATAATCCATTTCTTTATGTCATTTCGAGTCCCGATGCAATCGGGATCGAGAAATCTAGCGAAGCGTTTTACAATTTCAGTATGGAGAAACAATGGTTTGTTT
>CAYXFC010000148.1:0-2823 GCA_964464155.1 uncultured Pseudomonadales bacterium | reverse complement strand
AAGCTATGGAATTTATAGATTAACTATTTATTGCTGTTGAGCCATTTCTGGTGCAATACCGTGATAAATTTTGGTTAGTTTTTCTTTTACCTCTTCTGGAGTTCCATTTAGCTGTATTAAAATTTTTGTCTGTCTTTGTGTTTGAGTTAATTTTACTTTCGCCTTTTCTCCTAAACTTCTAGCCATATTATTTCTCCAATTATCTAACTCTTCATGGTATACAATTTTGGTTGGACTTGCAGGTCTTGGTTCCTCACCATTGCCCTCCATCATTGCCCTAACTCTACGCGCAATCTCTTCTGCTCTACGCACAGAAGCACTTTCTTTAAGCACCTGCTTATAAGCCTCAATCATTTTTGATTTTTCATGTATTCCTTGCAGTGCTCTTGCATGACCTTCAGAAATTAAACTAGATAACAATCCATCTTTTAGCGCGTCAGGTAAATCTAATAATTTTAAGGTATTAGTTACATAAGAGGGTGATTTTCCTACCTGCTTAGATATATCAGACATACTTAATTTAAACTCAACAGCAAGTCTATTAAAGGCTTCTGCTCTTTCTAAAGCATTTAGGTCTTCCCGCTGTACATTTTCTACAATTGCCATCTCTAGCATACGTCTGGGAGTTGTTTCTTTAATTACACAAGGGACTGTCTCTAGTCCTGCCATTTTTGCAGCTCTCCAACGACGTTCGCCAGCTATTATTTGATAACCAGCTGGTGTATGAGCTACTACTAAAGGCTCCAAAATACCATGCTCCTTGATTGAATCGACCAATTCCAAAACACTATCTGGGGCTATAACTCCTCTAGGCTGTAAGGGATTCGGTTGCAGTTGACTAGTAGGTAAATGAGAAATTTGTGAAGGCATATAAATAATATGAAAACTTTTATGATAAAGTTATTTTTTCACGAATATCATATTTAGACAAGTGAATATTTCTATATCCAACCTATCTTATATCATACATTAGTGATAAGACTTGGAAATTAAAATGTGTATTTTTCTGTGATGGGAATTATTTGACAAATACTACTACGCGATCGTGCCTGTTCTTATAATCAACGCTGCCATCTTTAATAGCATAAAGCGTATGGTCACGACCAACTTTTACATTTTCTCCAGCTAAGATCTTTGTTCCTCTTTGACGAACTAAGATACCGCCAACTTCTACTTTTTGACCAGAAAAAAGCTTCACACCCAAACGCTTACCTTCGCGGTTTTTATGTATTGTTGTCGAACCACCCGATTTTTTATGTGCCATATTTTTAATGCAAAGTGAATGCACACCATGCAAATTATAAAAACTTAAATTTACAATTTATGTATTATATATTATGTCAAGCAATTTTCAAAAACTAAAAATGCCTTATTTACCTGAATCAATTCGATTATATCTTCTTTGCCTTACTACTTCATACATACAAACAGCAGCAGCAACAGATAAATTAAGAGATCCTATTTTACCAAACATCGGAATTCTAACTTTATCATTAATATATTTATCAAAACCATTTGAAATTCCGGCATCTTCTGCTCCAATTATTAAAGCTAGTGGCTTGCTAAAATCAGCCTTATATAATGGTTTTTGACTATCTTCGCAAGCTGCAATAATATACATGGCTTGATCTTTGAAAAATTTTAAGGTATTAAAAATATTATCGTGCATTAATGGAATATATTCCTGTGCTCCTACCGCAGTTCTTGAGACCACTGGAGTAACTCCAATAGCTCTATTGGGGACTATTACCCCATCCGCACCACATGATTCAGCGCTACGCATTACTGCTCCCAAATTATGTTCATATAATACTCCAGCTAAAATAATAAAAAATGGGATACGGCCACTATTTACCACTTCTTGATAAACTTGCTTAACTGATTTTTCTTCTAAAGCCCTTGCCATCGCAATTACTCCTTGATGGTGATTATCTGTTTTACTAATTTTATTTAGTTTTTTGGGAATAACTTTTTCTATAGGAATTTGTGCAGCTACTGCTAGTTGATGTATTTCATCTAATTTGGCATCAAATTTGACTCCTATTTCTAAAAATATTTTATCTACATCTGCCCCTGCCCGTAAAACCTCACGCACTGCATTTCGCCCTTCGATCTGACGCCATTCACCTGTATGATAATTTTTTGACTTAATATTTTTTTTCATAGAAATTAAAAATATCTGTAGAATTAGATAAGTAGCCTATCTTAATACCAAAACTCTATTTAGTCTTTTTAGCTGTTTGCTTAACTGAAGCTTTAACCGGAGATTTTTTAGCAACCTTTACTTCTTTAGCCGCTTTAGCTATTTTACTTTCTGCTGGTTTATTTTTTTCAACAATTTTTTTAACACCAAAAGCTAACTTTGTTATTTGAGGACGGAAACCAACTCTTCTGCGATGTCTTGATTTAGCTCTGAAACGTAATATTTTAATTTTTTTACCCTTTGATTGTTGTAAAACTTCTGCCTCAAATGTTTTTCCTTCTATATAGGGAGTGCCAATTTCAGTTTTATCACCATCCACTATCATTAATACTTTATCAAAAGTAATTTTATTACCAACCGGTAAATCCATGTGTTCTATCTCTATATCACAAGAATCAGTAATTTTGTATTGTTTACCACTTAATTCAACTATTGCAAAATCCATATAATATTTGAAATTCTCGTTTATATTTAACGGAATTAAAATCCACTATAATAAATCAAAATTGAAATTAACTTTGAAATTATAGTTGATATTAGCTTGAAAAGCAATGTCATATTACAAGACCCAAGTTCTAATTTGAAGTGCACCACTAGTTAGCGTATGATTCGGTGCATGA
>CAYXFC010000147.1:1587-2824 GCA_964464155.1 uncultured Pseudomonadales bacterium | reverse complement strand
GATTTAAAGACAATGCAAAAAGGAATGACGGATTATGGGCTGAAAATAGATCCAAAGTGGGGCAGAGGACATCTAGTTGACGAATTTTATAAAGAATATGTGCGTCCTAATTTGATCCAACCAGTTTTTGTAACACATCATCCTAGAGACTTGAAGCCCCTTGCCAAAGCAGATCCCAATAATCCAGAATATACGCAAAGTTTTCAACTTCTGGCTAACGGTTTTGAACTTTCAAATAATTATTCAGAGCTTAATGATCCGATTGATCAAGCAGAAAGATTTGCTAAACAAAGTGAATTGGATCAGGCAGGAGACGATGAAACCATGACAAGTGATTCGGAATTTGTAGAGGCTTTGGAATATGGAATGCCTCCAGTATCAGGAACTGGTATTGGAATTGACCGTTTTGTAGCTTTGATAACTAATTCACATCATATAAGAGAAGTAATTGCGTTTCCGTTGATGAAACCAAAAACTAGTCAGTTTGTAATCAGGCAAACAAAACCAAGTGATCAAAATTACTATCCGATTATCAAAGATAATCCATATTTTAGAATCTCTGATTCTATTAAAGAAAAATACCCTTCGGTATCTGTAGGACTAGCAATTGTAAGAGGAGTTAAGATTGTCAAAAACAATGAGCAATTGAGTAAACAAATTGAAAAAGAATTAGAAATGTATGCGGGATTATCAAGACAACAGATTGGAGATTTCAAAGAAATCGCGAGCTACAGGCAGATGTATCACGAGATGGGAGTTGATTGGCATTCCCGAATGCCTAGTCCTGAAGCACTCTTAAAACGAATTATAGAAGGAAAGGGACTTTATAATATTAATGTTTGCGTTGATGCTTATAATTTAATTGTTATGCGACATAGAGTTAGCTGTGGAGCTTTTGATTTATCCAAATTTGATTTTCCCACCGAACTAACTATTGGATTGGGTGGAGAAAAAATAGACTTACTGGGCAAAGATGGAATAACTGAAATCAAGCAGGGTGAGGTTTTTTACCAAGATAAAAGCGGTCCATATAATCTTGATTTCAATTATCGAGACGCAGTAAGGACAGCTGTGACTGAAAGTACCAAAGATATACTTATTAATGTGGATGGTGTTTATGATGTGACTAGGTCGCATGTAGAGCGGACTTTGAAAGAAACTTTAGAGATTATAACTAAATATTGTGGGGGAGAAATTGAACTAGCGGGAATTGTTATAGCTAAATAAATTTCAGTTA
>CAYXFC010000147.1:0-1487 GCA_964464155.1 uncultured Pseudomonadales bacterium | reverse complement strand
CCAATTTCTCTTAGAGTATCGCTAGGGGCATGTAACATTAATTGTATAAACGCATATTTAAGCATACCCGCATTCTTTTTAATCCTTGATGGATCTACAAAACATAACATTTTGGGATCAAAAACCTGAGCTACTTCTCCCCACTGTAAAGCCGCCATTCTTACAGTAGTACCATAAAGCTTAGTAAAGTCTTGAGTTTTTGCTAGTAAATCTCCAAGAAATCCTGCTCTATAAACGGCAATCCCTTCTGTTGTGTGATTACTTTTTCCTAATTTTTGTAGTACATACTGTGTTGAGAGTGCTGATGCCTTATAAAGCAAAGCTAAAGCAAAGTCTAAACCTTGATCGGCAAATAACAATTGGGAATACATTACCATCAGATTTGGGTTCTCTTTAAACATAGTGTCAGCTTTTGCTAACCAACCAGGAAATATTGGTCCAGAATCGTCGTCCATAATAACAACTAGATTATCTTTTTGGTTTGCCACAGACCTATTAATTGCTAATCTTGCGCCTTCATATTTACTTCCGTTTACTCCATGGGCTGCATTACTTTCATCTATTCTAATACCCGCCTTATCTGCAAACGTATAGAACTCATCTGGCATCAAACTTCCTGCTGCTATTCCATTATGAAATACATTAATTCTAAAGTTTGTTCCATGTTGTCTAGACAGCTGATCTAACCCCCAAAGAATACCAGCATCAGGTTTATAGGTAGGAATAACTATATCTATATGATTATTAGTACCGTCATGATGTCTTATTAATCTTTCGGCTATTTGATCTCCATCTAATGATAATCTATCAGACAAAGATTGAGATCTATAGCTAACATACCTATCTAAAGCATTGGCAAAAGTGGCAATAGGCGATTGTTGATTCTCAGTTGGTATGGATAAATCATTTTCCCGCATAAATAACAATAATACATATATAATATGTAATATTATACTATAAATACGTTATTTTGATAATATGGGGTTATTTATTTTTTAGTGTTTTATTCCACAGTACCAACAGCCGTACGGCGGTAAAAGTTGAAGAGTAGATACTAGAAATAATTTAGACTAGAAGATTCATTTTATCATTTACTTCTCTGAATTCTATTGATCATATCTTTCATTTATCTCGGTCACTGTATTATGATATCTATCTTTACTTGCTTCTAAATCAGCTGAAAGTCGCGCTTTAGAAGCTTTAAGATCAGATTGAGTATTTTTTCTTAATTCATCAATCTGTCTTTGAATTTCTTCCAATTGCCGTCTTCTTTCGGCTTGAGCTGCTAAATGTTTCGGATCATTTTCTATTGCTGCCACAGTAGCTTGATCAGCTTCCCTTTCAGTAGCGATTTTGGTTTGAAATTCAGCTATATTGCTTTCTAATAAGTTATCATACTTAACAGGGAGATATATAAAAACACAGGTATTTCCACTTACTTTCAAAGAATATTTAAATTTTAAAAAAATAGCTATTTCAAAATCCGA
>CAYXFC010000146.1:0-2852 GCA_964464155.1 uncultured Pseudomonadales bacterium | reverse complement strand
GGGAGATGGTATGATTGGAATATCTAACATTTTTAGAGTAGAAGGCAAACCGCTTAAAGAAGATATCAAACCAGGCGGAGGTGCAGGTGAGGGAAGTGGTTTGGCTGGCGTTAAGGGAGCTTCAATTGCAGCTCAAATCGAAAAATTCTTAAAAGAAAATAATATTACGGGTTCTGGAGGTATTGGTGTTAAATATTTAGGAGCGGGGCTGGCAGCTGGAATTGGGATTTTGGGGGCAAGTGTAGGTGGGGGTATTATGGCAAGTCGAGGTATGGAAGCATTGGGACGCAATCCATTTGCCAAAGGAAAATTAAAGATGAATTTATACATGGGACTATTTGTTTTTTTGGCAGTCGGAGCCTTTGCCTTAACTGCAGCCATATTTATACTTAAATAGAAGCTATCATCCAATCTTTTATACTACTGCAATCTTACTATTTTGGCTGCAAATTTTTCATTTTTCCTTGATGTATATTTGCTACATCTGTGTCGAAATTCAAAATTATCGCCTAAAATATTTAAATTTCGTTAACGTATACATATTGGAGATGACTTCTAGTTTTTTGTTTTAGTTTTTTAAGCTATAGTATTAATAGTAAAAATTATCCTGCCCTATGGTTTTTGATACCTTATTTATTTACACGATTACTACCATTATCTATATTGGGATTCTGTTCTTTTTTTTCTGGAGACGTAACAAAAAACAAGAAGATCAACTTAATTCTTTCTTAAAAGAAGCCAAAGAAAAATTAGAACTGCACAAAAAAGAAGCTAAAGTTCAAGCCTCTGGTAAAGTTGCCAAAGCTTTTGAACTTATAAAGCGTTTGCAGGGGGTGGCCGAAGATTTAGAAGGACAAGTACAAACTGAATATGAAAAGGTTTTGGAAGAAGCTGCCAATCAAAAAAAAGATATTATTGCTGAAGCTAGAAGACAATCTAAAGAAATTCTAGAAGGAGCCGATGGAGAGTTGGCGCAATATAAAGAAGAAAGAAAAAGAGAAATCGAAAAAAATTTGGTCAAACTAGTAATGAGTGTCACTGAAAAAGTAGTTGGCCGTAGCTTGACCCGCGAAGATCAAGTAGATTTAATTAGAGATGCAGTTGAGGAAGTGAAAAAAGAAAAAGGACATCTTTAATTTTTCAATTTTCAACAAACACTGATAATTATGCAAAAAGGTGTCGAAAAATTAGCCCAACAGCTACTTAATGAAATCTGGTCAACAACAGAACTTAAAAAAGTATCTCTAGCTTTGGAAGGTTTATCACATGCTTCAGGATTTAAATCTAGCGCTTTGGCGATTGTATCTAATTCCAGATTGTCAGACGAAGTTAAAGCAACTCAGTTGTTAAACTTGTTTAATGATATTGAAATACCTGTTTTACAATCATTTTTTGCTGGAGTATTTAGTGAAGGTGAGTTTTGGTTGTTTTCTTCTAAACAATTTGATTATTTTGATGAGTTTGTCAGATCATTTCAAATTACTACTGAGAAGCTCCAAGTAGTTCAGCTAGTAGTAGCTGTTGAACTATTCCCCAGAGAACAGATGGTAATTGCTAAGCAGTTAAGTGACAGTTTGGAAAGACAGGTTATGCTTGATCTTAAGGTTAATCCCAGTATTGTTGGTGGGGCTCAAATTAGAGTTGGTAATTTGGTTTTTGACTATACCCTGCGTTCCAAATTCAACCAATTTGAAAGGCAATGGATTAATAGAATGGCCAGAACCACCGAGTTTGTAGGAGAATAAAACATTTTTTAGAGTTGAGAGATCAAATCAGATATTAATAGTCTTCCACATATATTTACCGATTTATCATTGAACATTCAAATTATATAATTATAATAACAAAAATATGCTTGAAAGATATAGAACTGTTATTGCTGATCTTCATTCCCATAATTGGGGATCACCTGATAGTCCAGCCAGTCCCATTGATGTAGTTGAAAGATGCCGTTTGACTGGCGTTACTTTACTTGCTGTTACTAATCACAATACATTGGATGGAGTTCAAGAAACTCAAGACGCTGCTAAGACTAAGGCTTGTAATCTAGTTATTATTCCAGCAGAAGAAATTACTTCAAATCTTTTAAATCCTGCTGGTAAAAAAGTTGAACTTTTAGCCTATTTTCCTAAAGAAGCTATATCACCTAATTTGTCCCCTGAGCAAATATTACAGGAAATAAAAAAACAAGACGGGATGGTTGCTATTCCTCATCCTTATGAACTGTGGAGACATGGAGCTGGAAAAGAAATTGGTGATTATATTGTGGGTCGGTCGTTGGAATTAGGTATTCCTACTATATGGGAAACTTATAACAGCCGCTCAAAACCTGAAAACAATAGGATGAGCTTTTCGTATTTCCAAGCTAGCTCCAATAGAGGAGTGCTTTACGCAAGTGCAGGTAGTGATGCTCATCATCCAAGAGAGATGGGCCGATGTAAACTGGTGCTCGCGCCATGGGATTGGGAAAATCAACAGGAATTAAAAGACGGCTTATTGAACAGGTTAAGAAATAGTTCTCCTCTTATGGATGAACGTGGTTATTCTTCACAATATATGACGCTTTTTTATCGAGTTTTGACTAGATTTTCTAATCTTAAAATGAAAGTAAGTGGGGGAAAATGACAATATAATGTTAAGAATAAAATCTGATTATGGGCTGTGGTGATCCCACGGGGAATCGAACCCCGGTTTACAGGATGAGAACCTGCTGTCCTAGGCCACTAGACGATGGGACCATTTTTTGGCTAGCACTTATTATATCTTAAGATAAACATAATCCAAAATAGTTTAGTTGATAGCTGAATTCTAACTTCAAATGCACCAGTTTGTAATTTTAGTAAAGACCTCAG
>CAYXFC010000145.1:0-2862 GCA_964464155.1 uncultured Pseudomonadales bacterium | reverse complement strand
CTGGAAACGGACGTTTTTCTAAAATTAGCAACCCGTTTACTTTACATTACCTAAAGTTATACACTACCTACTCTGATGAATCTGATGCTAAAGGAACAGGTATAACCAGCGAAAATTGGGAATGTACGGCTGATTGTAGTGGCCATCAAGCAGGATATGATTGGGCTGAAGGAAAAGGGATAAGCGATCCCTATGATTGTGGAGGAAATTCAAAATCATTTATTGAAGGATGTGAGGCTTATGCTAATGAGCAATTGTAAAATCAAGATGAGATTATGAAGACGAAAATTATTTTAATTAACAAGTTTGTATTAGAATAATTAATTTATATTATTTTAGTTATTTGGATTTTAATATAAATAAGTTTACAATATAGATATGAAAGTAAGAAATCTTTTACTATTACTTTTAGGTTCAATATTTTTCCTAGGTTTGGGTTACAAGTATTTTGAATGGTCAACTTTAAATAAATTATCTAGTTATCAGAGTAATTTTGACGTAAAGGAATTTGATACTAATTTACAACAGCAAAAAGCAGGAAAAGAAGTGACTGATTTAATGGATAGCGATTCGGAAAAAGAAAGTAAATTAACTGAAGATGAACAACTAAATCAGTTTGATAAAATTATTGGTAAATCAAATCTTTATACTGATCTTTCTAAAGATTATTTAAACTTATTAAAAGAAAACCTGAATTATTACATGAAATTGGAGAAGTCCTCCAAATTTTTATTGGGGAAAAGAGGTTCGTTTGCAAAAGACTTAATCAAAAATCAAATTAGTTATTATCAAAAAGAAATTGAGAATGCAGAAGAAGGTGTAGCTGGCAACGAACTTTTTGTAAATATTTATAAAATTCTTAAGGACTTTAATATACTACTAACATATGACGTGAAAGGAACAGCTAATCAGAAAAACTATTCAGCTAATTTTAGCGATGTTGCAATTTTAGAGAAATATACAAGAGAAGATTTTAAATTTACTGATGAAGATAATATAAAAACTTTTTTTACATATGGTTATGAGGTTTTAAATAAATACAAAAACTACTTTAGCTCTTATTATGAAATGACAAAAGATTTTGTGTCTGGTGATGAAGAATCTGCTTCCTATAAATACGCAACATTCCAAAAAGATTCAATTGAATTAAATATTGACTTTGATAAGATAACAGATGAGGGAGCAGAAAAACAAATTAATAGATCTAAGGCTATTATTGGTATAACATTAAATAAAATTTCTAATATTAAACGTTTTAAAAATGATAATCTGGGATATTTTCCATTTTTAAAGAAGATTGAAAGTTGGAAGGAAGATTTAGTTTTATGCCAACTTTATAGTTACAAAGCTAGTTTGTTTCAAAATATAACCAAGAAAACAATTAAATTTAGCAATATTGATGAATTGTTTAATGAACTATCTCAAGTATCTCCAAAATCAGATGAATTAGATAAAGTATTTAATAGGGAAGTTTTAACTATAAAGGGATTAGAAGAAAAGGAAAAATATATTACGTTTGAATGCAAGGACGAGGCTACTGGTATAGTTTATCCGTTTGATGTAACAAAAGAGGATTAAAATTCGCTATAAGAACTAATTAGATCCGCTTCGGTTAACTTATTCCCACCGATTCTATACATAATATTATTTGCATATTTTAGGCTATCTTGTCCGCCTAGATATATAAGCATTGTGAAATATATTTCACTATCTTCGTAAAAGTTTTTTCCGTAGGCACTATTAAGACTTTGATAAAGTTTGTCAAAGTCTTTTGTGAAATATATTTCATTTAGTTCTTCTATTGGAATTTTTTTAGCTATTTCCTGAATAATTTTTACAATTATTGGATAGCCGAGATTTGTGTCAGTTTGTAGTTGTTGTTTTGTTGATTTTCGTGCTAAATATTCCGTTATTCCTTCTTCAAAGAATAGTGGAAAATTGTCTGATCTTTCTTCTGAAACATAGCTAGTAAAATGGAGGTATCATGGGTAAGAGTTACAATATAGTCGGCAATGGCAGTTTTAGAGGTAGAATCAAGGGCAATTTTAATTGATTTTTCCGGTTCAAATATACCTAATTCTTGAGGAGTAGATGATTTTTGTTCAGATATATATTGTTTTAGAATATCTAAATCTTCTATCGTTGATAGCCAACCTGGGATTAGGCTTTGATTGTATTGTAATGAGTTCTGATTTTCAGCTAAAGAAGATTTATATTTATTAATAATATTATCCCATTCAGCACTTCGGCTATTACACTCTGCGTCTGAGTAATATCTATGGAAACCAGGATCATAGTAATAGGTATAATAACCGGCAGAAGTACAATATTGATAGTCGGAAGCCTTACTTGAAGCTGCATTTTCAATATATCCTTGAAGTTTGCTAATGTTATTTTTTTGAGTTTGAATGTAACCGTAAATAACATTAAGTGTTTGTTTTGCTTTAATGATTTCATCTTCGATTTTATCAATAGATTCGTTAATTTTTTCTTCTCTATATTTTAGGTACTCTTGACGGCCAAGAACTTTAATTTCAGGATCGTCTTTAATATACTTTGGATCTAAACTTTGCTTGGCAAATAGTCTGCCCAAAATCGGACTAATTAATTCAATATCATCTTTATTTATTTCATTTATTAAAAGGTTGTTTTTATAGATTAAAATTGAAGATTGAGGAATGTTAATTGTAAGGAATGGGTATTTTGGAATTGAAGGAATTATTCTTTCAAGGTAATAAGGACTCTGAGTAATTTTTGAGTTTTTTAATTCTATGCCAATTAGAGCAGATTGAAAGTTACTATCTGAACTAATTATTGTTGGAAATCCCTCCATGTCTTGCAACTTTTTTATAATTCCAGCTT
>CAYXFC010000144.1:0-2864 GCA_964464155.1 uncultured Pseudomonadales bacterium | reverse complement strand
GGTATAGTTGGTCTACCAAACGTCGGCAAGTCCACTCTTTTTAACGCTTTGCTTAAAAGGCAACAGGCTTTGGCTGCCAATTATCCTTTTGCCACGATTGAGCCTAATGTGGGTATTGTCGAAGTTCCTGATGAGCGGCTGGGTAAACTAGCTCAAGTTATTGAAGTTGAAGAAAAACTAGAACCAGATTCAGTTCCTCTTAAACCAGCTACAATTGAGTTTTATGATATTGCAGGACTTGTAGCTGGAGCTTCCAAGGGTGAGGGTTTGGGTAATCAATTTTTGGCTCACATTAGAGAAACAGATTTAATTTGTCATGTGTTGCGGGCTTTCCAAGACGAAGATGTAGTGATTACAGGCAAAATGGATCCGGTGGATGATTTGGCTACGGTTCGAACTGAGTTAATTTTGAAAGATTTGGAAACTTTGGAAAAAGCTAAAAAGGTCAAAGCAAAAGATCTCAAAGAAAAATTAAAAATAGAATCAACACTTACCAAAGTAGAGGCAATTTTGGCCAAAGGCGAAATGTTGAATACTGCCCAGTTTAGTGATGATGAAATGGTAATTATCAAACCTTTATGTTTTTTAACTTCCAAACCAGAAATTTATGCTATCAATATTAGTGACGAAGATATTCCTAACTTAGATCCCAATAACTTTGCCTCAAAACTAGGTATTTCGGTTCAGGATGTGATCCTAATTAGTGCCAAAATGGAAGCAGAATTAGCCGAACTTAATGAATCTGAACAAAAAGATTACCTGACAGAATATGGACTAAAATATAGTGGGATTGAACGCACGGCTCAGTTGGCATATCGTAAATTAAACTTAATCAGTTTTTTAACCTGCGGTCAAATTGAATCCAAAGCTTGGACTATTGTTAGAGGGACTAATGCCCAAATGGCAGCTGGGGTAATCCATACTGATTTTGTCAAAAAGTTTATTAAAGCCAATGTAATTAACTGGCAAGAGTTTGTTAATCTTGGTGGTTGGAAAAAAGCTAGAGAATTAGGCAAGATCAAACAAGAAGGCAGAGATTATATTATGCAGGATGGGGATGTAGTGGAATTTATGATAGGGGAATAGTATTTCCCATTTGTCATCGAACCATTTCATGTTATAATTTCCCAGTTCTGCATAGCAGAATATATTGATAACATTATTAATCAATCAATTTTTTAATAAATTGATCAGAGTTAAGCTAACACCTAATTCTGTCCAGTGATTATGAAAAAATACGAACTGACAATTTTGTTTGCCAAAGATAATAAAGAAGCCGAGAGTGCCACTACAGCTATTCTAAAAGGCTTGGGTGTTAAAAAAATCAAATCTAACTCATGGGGAGTCAAACCTCTTGCATATCCCATCAAAAAACATACCGAAGCTTTGTATATTTATTTTGAATTTGAAGCTGATCCAAAAACTGCTAAAGAATTAGGATTAAAACTTAAACTACAAGAAAATATTATTCGTAGTTTATTGGTTATTGCTGAGTAATTTAAATTTTTGTGTATAATTAAAATATTATCAATTAAACTCTGTTAAAAATATTCAGAGAAGGTAAATAAAATACAAGGAGGATGTATGTCATCTCGAAGCTTAAATAAAGTAATGTTGATTGGAAATCTAACTCGTGACCCAGAATTACGGTACACACCACAAGGGACACCAGTTTGTACTATTGGTTTGGCAACTAACAGATCATGGACTGATAGTAATAGTCAGCGTCAAGAGGAAACTGAATTCCATCGTTTAGTAGCTTGGAATAAATTAGCTGAACTTTGCAGTCAATTATTATTTAAGGGTCGTAAAATTTATGTTGAAGGTAGATTGCAAACTCGCAATTGGACAACTCAGGATGGAACAGAACGTCAAACTACCGAAGTAGTAATTGACGATATGATAGTGCTTGATAGCCGTCGTAGAGAAGGTGAGGAATATGCGGGAGGAGAGGCTTCAAGCCACACCCCACCCACCAAGCCTGTTGCTACAGCTAGTGCTAGTGATAGTGTAGTAGTCGACGATAAACCTGCTGAAGAAGAAAAAGAGGATAAAAAAACTAAAAAAGAAGATACTAAAAAAGAAGACAAAGCAAAGAAAGAAGATAAAAAAGAGGAATTAAGTGCAGACGATATTCCTTTCTAAAAATTAATAAATAATTATCTAACAATGTAGGGAACAACGATCGTTGTTCCCTACAAATTTAACATGCAAAAGAAAAAAATACGTAAATTGCCGCCAGTCAAAACCAATGACCCCTTTGTTAAAAGTAAAACAGTGCCTTCATACAAAAATATGGAAGCCTTGCAGCCATATCTATCTGACAGGGGTAAAATACTTCCCAAATCTAGAACTGGATTAACTTCCAAAACTCAGAGATATTTGACAATTGCGGTTAAACGCGCCAGACACTTGGCTTTGTTGCCTTTTGTAGTCAAAGCTGAATAACACTAATCCAGTTTCACTTCTTTTTTTATTCAAGTACAATGTGATACTAGTCGTTGTATAAAAAATTGAAAATAATTTAATTTTATGGCTTCAGAAGTTACTGAAATTGCAGTTGCTATTGCTCAACCTCTTAAAGTGGAGACTGGTCAAATCCTAGAATATCTTAAAGTTCACATAGGTGACGTTGTGACAAAACAGACTGTTTTAGCTGTTAAAAAGGGACTATTTGGTTTGGGAGGAATGGAATTAAAATCCCCAGTTGAAGGCATTGTGCATAACATTGATTTAGAAAATGGGGTGTTAATTATTAATCTTGGCAGCGAAAAATCAATTCTTCCAGCAATTGCCAATCAAAAAAAAGAAATTATAACCATTAATCCTAAACCAGAAAAAAAATATCCTACAACAACAAAATA
>CAYXFC010000143.1:0-2865 GCA_964464155.1 uncultured Pseudomonadales bacterium | reverse complement strand
ATAGAAAAATTCTGTAAACCATTTTTTACGAAGCTGCGTATTTCAGTTAGACGCCAACTAGGAATGACAAACTCCAGATTGTTTTTATACAGATCAAGTAAATATGATTGATATTTAGAAAACTTAAAAAAATAATTTTCCTCTTCGCGTAATTCCAATTCTTTATTTGGATGAAGTGGGCAGTGACCATTGACCAACTCTGAATCAGTTTTTTCCAGTTCACATCCAATACAATATTTCACTTTATATATTTTTTTATAAATATCATCATTTTGTTGGCAAAGAGTCCAAAAGTGCTGGGTAGCCTTAATATGATTTTGATCAGTAGTTCTGATAAAAGCATTATAGCTTAGATTAAGAGCTGATTTTAGCTTATCGAATTTGGCTGCATATTCATCGCAATAAATTTGAGGATCTTTATTTTCTTCTAATGCTTTTTGATAGATTTTCTGGCCATGTTCGTCAGTTCCAGTGTTGAAAAAAACTAAATCCCCCATAAGCTGGTGATAACGGGCAATTACATCAGCCTGGACAATTTCCAGCGCAAAACCGATATGAGGATCGGCATTTACATAAGGTAAGGTTGTAGTCAGATAGAATGCTTGAGACACTGTAAATTAAATTATAATATAAAATATTTATATACTTCTTTTACATCATAACTATATTTGTTATTGTATCAGATAACTTAATCCCTTATACTTTCGTTTGTTAAAAAATTACATATTCACTATGTCTAAACTTTTACATGTTGTAGCCGATTATGGTAAAAATGATCCAGCTTTTCATGAAGTTGAGCAAAGGCTATACAGTCTTTGCTCTGATTTTGTCATTATAGAAACATCTGTTCCAGCTTTTAATACAGTAGCGACTGGTTTTTGGATTTATCAATTTGCTATGGGGGAACATCCAAGCGGGATGATGATTTATAGTAATACTGCTCCACGCAAAGATGATAAAAATGGTAGAACTGAAAATGCTGGAGAACATTTTATTTACGCCAAATTGCAAAACGGAGTTGACGTTTTAGCCGTAAATGCAGGTTATTGTTTTTCTTTTATAAAGCCATATATAAAAGAACTAAAATCACTTAAAGTTCATAATCAAGGGTCACAATTTCGTTCTCGTGATTTTTATCCTCTAGCTGCAGCTGCAATTGCCAAAAGAGATTTCAATATATTAGGCCATGATATAGATATTAAACATATTCCTGATGAGCCTAACAATATGATTGCTTGGGTAGATGGTTACGGTAATATCAAAACCACAATCAGAAAATCACAAGTTAATTATGCTAATGGTAGTAAAGTACAAGTCGTTATAGATGGAGTAGTTAGAACAGCGCTAGTTTCTGGAGGGAGCTTTTCAGTTGCTGAAGGAGAATTAGCATTTTCTTTCGGTAGTTCTGGTTACGATGATCCCTTTGTGGAATTGTTTTTACGCGGAGGTAATGCTTGGAAACACTTTGCCAAACCAAGTTCTGCAGCAGAAATTAAATTTATTACTTAGATTTATTTTTTTCAAATAAACCATTTAATTTTTGACTCCATTTGATGGCAAATTCTTCTGCTTTGGCCAATCGAAGTGCTATCTCGTAACCTTTGGGTTGTTTTTGCATTGCTGATTGAACTGAAGCAATGGTTGCCGATGATACTTGTAGCTGTTTTTTTATCTGTTCATAAGACATCTTTTTATCAAGAGATAAGGCAACCGCCAATCTTTTGGTTAAGGCCACTAATTCAGTATTAGTTAAAAAATCTTGTAAAAATTGTAATGCCTGATCTTTGCTTTTAATATCAGAAATTACTTGTGCTAAAACATCTTTAATTTGTAATTCTAGATTTTGGTCGATTTGTTTGCGGGAGATCTGCATAATTATCAATTTGCTTAGATATACTTTTATGAATTGAATTACTATTTTGGGGTAGGATAACATTTGAAGAGTCGCTTGTAAAGAAATAAATGAGAGTAAAAATTAATCCTAAAACAAGAATAGGATTAATTAAATCCTTAATTAAGAAAATTCTAATACTAATGATTAATACAATTCCTAAAGGTATTAATATAATTGTTACTAATCTGTGAGTAATTAAGCTGATGGTAAACATAAAAGTTATTAAAACAGTTAATAAAAATGGAATATAGTACAAATCTTTCCAAGACTGTGGATGAATAAAAAATATTATATAAACAAGTGACATCCACGAAAAAAACGTCATTAGAAATTTGATTTTTAATAGTATTGGTTTAGTTTTACGTATTATCTTGTGTGCCATAGGGAAAGTATAAATGATATCGTATAATGTATAAAGAGAATTAATAAACGAATTTAACTTATGAATTTAGAAATAATAATTATATTAATATTAGTTATTGTGGCTTTTTGGATATTGACCTGGTTTTTAAGTAAAAAGATTAATCAATTGCAAAACAAAACAGCCGATCAAGCATTACTGCAGTGGCTTTCTAGTATGCAGCAATCGATTGAGCGTAACAACAACACTCTCACATCAGTACTAAATCAAACTAATAAAAATATTTCCGACTCGCTTTTGCAATCTAGTCAAAAAATTGATCAGCGCTTGGATAGCGCTGTCAAACTTATTAATGATACCACTAAAGAATTAACTAGGATGAATGAACTGGGAGCAACGATGAAAGATTTGCAACTATTGTTACAAGCACCCAAGTTAAGAGGTAATTTGGGAGAAGAAATTTTAGCTGATATGTTAGCTCAAATATTGCCTAAAAAAAACTTTAGTCTACAATTTGCTTTTCAAAATGGATTAAAAGTAGACGCAATAGTTAAAACAGCTTCAGGAATGTTGCCCATTGACGCCAAATTTCCGGTTGAGAATTTTGCTA
>CAYXFC010000142.1:0-2880 GCA_964464155.1 uncultured Pseudomonadales bacterium | reverse complement strand
TAAAAATTATTAAAATTATGAAGCTGCCGTTTACACACAACTATTGACAGACCCGGTGCATTTGAAGTTAGAATTCAGCATTTAAATATAGGGATATTATTGAAGTAAATTTTATTGTATATTTACCATTCATTCCAAACTTCAATAAAATTAGTTTCAATTTCTGGGAAAACCTTTTTAATCTCTTCTCCTAAAGCCTTAACTCCCAAAACTTCAGTCGCATAATGTCCGGCTGCAAAATAAGCAAAGCCATTTTCGCGAGCCAAAGCTGGACCGCTTTCAGTAATAACTCCCGTAATATGAGCATCAATATTTTTGACTATAATTTCTTGCCATATATCTTTTGCATAAGGCATAGCACCTCCCGAACAAACTCCGATGCGCTTGATTCTTTCTTTATTACCTTTAACCATAAAAACGTCATGTTTAAATAATTTTGAACAATCCTTGGCTAAGTCAACTAATGGCTTTTCTACTTCAAACTCTCCAATCCATCCCCAATTTTCAAAATAAGGTTCATAAGTGTCAACAGCGCCCAGCTTTTTAATTATTTGTATATTGTTACCAATTTCATTATGAGCATCTAAGCAATAATGATATCCGGCAATAGTCAGTTCATGATCAAAAATAAATTTTAGCTCTTGCTGAGTAGAAGAGAGAAGTTTGGAGTTATAAATATAGTGATCGCCTAGACCTAAACCATGATGAAAGATACAAACTTGTGCTCCCCAATTAACTGCTTTTTGTAGAAATTCAAGATTGCATGATACGCCGAGGGCAACTTTTGTTATTTTATTATCACCCATAATTTGTATTCCGTTAGCGTTGTGATCAACTAATTCAGCTTTGGCAAGGAGATCAGGTCCAATAATATCATTATGTATAGTATTAAAAAGTGTTTTAACATTCATATAATTAAGGTATTATTTTTTTATAACAGAATCAGAAATAGCTGGTATATACGCAATAAAATCATTATCTCCACGGAATACATAAACAGGTTGAAAAAACTCCTGTTGTTTAGGCGGATCAAAATAGGCTAGTTCTATACGACGTATATTTACTTGATCACTATTACCGTTATTGCTTGCAATATATGCCTGACCAGCCTTTAGTTGTTCCCATGCTGTGGCAATAGGCATAAGTGGATAGGTCTCTGGTTGGAGATAATTCACAGCATAATGATCAAAGTTAGCTGAAATAACTTGTTTATCATATTGAGAAGATTTGGATATCAACATACTGATAATACCATCCTGAGGTTTGTAAGTTACTACCTGATAGTCATCTATATTATTACGGAAGTAATCGACTTTAATAAAATCTGCTTCTGATAAACTTAACACTGGAACTAAAGAACCAGCTGAAGCCTTATAATAAGTTAACTTTGCTTTCAACAGATCTATGTCTGAAGTATTTAATGCATCCAATCTTAAGAAACTCGCTGCTATTTGGTAAACCTGATCTTCAGTTAATGGTCTTTTGTCATTCAAAATAGATGTATCAGCCTGCCATTGATATTCGTAATCAAAAGCTCCAGTAATAATGTCAATTTTCATAGTTAAGGCTTGGGGAATTCTTTTTTGCCATTGATATACAGTTTCTCCAATTTGTTGTCCTTTTCCGGAAAATTTATATTTTGAAGCTGTATTTTCAGCTTGTTGATACGCAAATAACGAGGCTTTTTGCTGAGGAACATAAAACACTGAGGCTCTGTCAGAAAATTGTGGAAATACTCTGGTAGGAGTTTGTAAGTTAAAGTTATAATTGTATCCGCCAGTTTGAGAAAATTTTAATCTAGGCAGCAATCCAAAACCCATTGTTGGAGGTGGCGGAGGTGGCGGATAAAGTTGATTATAAAGATTAATTCCAAAAATAACTATGGCTTGCAAGACAATATACGCTACAATGCCGATAACGCCAAACTTAATTGACTTGCGGGAATAATACGCTACTTCAGTCAAACTAGCCATATAGATAGTATAGCAAGAACAAATGATTTAGAATATAGAATATAAAATTGATCAAGCTTATGTCAGACCAAATTACTTGTCCCAATTGTCAGACACAAATCACGATTTCTCAAGCTTTATCCGTTCAGTTGTCAGTCAAGCTAAAAGAAGAAATGGCTAAAAAACAAAAAGAATTTGAAATCCAAAAAAAGGCATTGGACGTAGAGAGAGCTCAACTGGAAAAACAAATTGAAGACAAAGCCTCACAAAAAGCTGAAGTAATCAAAAGAGAATATTGGCAAAAAGCTCAATTGCAGGCAGCTAAAAAAATTGATTTAGAACTTAAAAGCATGAAAGAAGAGTTGGATGAAAAGAGAAAAGAAAATGAAGAATTGAATAAAAAAGAATTAGCTATGATAAAAGAAAAAAGACAACTTGATGAAGATCGTAAAAAATTAGAACTTGATGTGGCTCGTAAAATTGAGGAAGAGCGTAATATTTTGACCGAAAAAATTGAAAAAGAGACGTCAGAAAAAAGTCGGCTTAAAATATTGGAATTGGAGAAAAAAAATAAAGATACCCAAAAAACTTTGGAAGAAGCTCAACGCAAAGCTAATCAAGGCAGCCAACAAAATCAGGGTGAGGTATTGGAATTAGATTTAGAAGAGTCTCTGACAAAAAATTTTCCCCAAGACCAAATTGAGCCTATAGGCAAAGGGGTTAGTGGAGCTGATATAATCCAAACTGTACATAGTAATAATCAGGGTTGCGGAGTGATCCTTTGGGAAGTTAAACAAACCAAGAATTGGACTGAGGGTTGGGTGGATAAGTTTAAGTCTGACCTGCGATACCAAAAAGCCAATATTCCAGTTCTAGTAACGACAGCTTTACCCAAAAAGATTGAAGGTTTTGGTTTTTACCAAAATAT
>CAYXFC010000141.1:0-2894 GCA_964464155.1 uncultured Pseudomonadales bacterium | reverse complement strand
AAAAGTAGACGGGCATAATAAAACTTTCCGGCAAAGCGCGGAAATAATAAATAATCCATCTTAAGATTGTGAAAATGATTGTAAAAACTAGACTGGAGAGGCCAGTTTTAACTTTTTTTCTAATCAAATAAAAGGCGATTAAACTAGAAAATAAAGCTGATAATACTTCATACATTTGCGTAGGATGCACGGGATTAACGACGAGTAATTGCCCGCTACCATTGTTGATCTGATAAATGTGGGTTGGACTAAAAATAGGTGGTCTTATTGCCCATGGCAAATTAGTTTCTTTGCCAAAACAACAACCATGAACCATACAACCAGTCTTAGCTATTGCTATTCCGATTCCCGCGAAAGGAGCGATGTTATCTGCTAGTTCCCAGAATTTTATCTTGAATAATTTGGCTAAAACTAAGATTGTAAGCAAACTTAAAAATAAACCGCCATAAAGAGAATAACCATTGAGATTAAGGTCAAAGATATTCCAATAATTACCTTCGTAATTAGAATTATTGGTAAAAAAATTCAAAGTTCTTGCACCTAACCAAGTTGTAATAAGTGAAGATAGCAATATAGTCCAAATAATTTTGGAAGGATATTTATTTTTAGACAACTGCCAATAGCTCCCCGCAAAAACTATAATGCTGGCAATAACTGCAAAATTTATATAGGTAAAAAGTTCAAAACTCATTTTTTACTAACAGATAGACTACCGCTCATTTTAATAAAGTCTTTGTAATTGACATTCATCGAGCCGCTAGCTGAATATGAACCGTTCTGTCCAGTTGGAGTCATAGTTATAGTAATCGCGGCTTCGTTTTCTGTCATTGAGGCAGTAATTACCCCATTATTGTAGGTAAAATCAGTGTTTTGAGTTTCTCCATCTTTAACAAATCCCAATTGGCCGCCGCTTTCTGAAGTAGGATTAATGGTCAAATTGACCAGTTGTTCTTTACCTTTCATTTCTTCAATTTTACTTTGATCAAAATCTTCCACACTACAACCCTGAGCTTCTAATTCTGCTTTTATAGACTCCAGCACCTCCTGATTTATTTCGACATCTTTGATAGTCATACTGCCACTCCATTCACCTTTAAGCTCTTCTAGCTTGGGATACAAAGGAATACCAAATCTGGTGTTTAAATATTCACGGTATTTTTGCTTCCCATCTTCTCCGAAGTAAAATCTACCTGCCAGAACCAAATCTTTAACATTAACTTTATCACTGACTGTCAGACCTTCTTTATCAGTCAGTTCAAAGCGATTAATGTCTTGCATCATTTTTTGCACAAAATGATTGACAATCTCAAGCCGTGTTTCCAAGGTATAACCTTTGTCTAGTTCTTTGGGGGGCATAAATCCAAAAAATCCAGCTTCCTCAAAACCCTTCATAATTTTAACTAACTTTTCTTTTTCTTTATTTAATTCATCCTCTTGGGCCTTTCTTTTTGCAAATTGTTTTTCATAAGTTCTTTTGACATTAGCTCGAATTAAATCCATTTGTCTATCAGTTAACTCCGGCATGCCAGCATCAAGCCGGACATCATTTTCTTTTTTTATAGCTTCCAGTTCTAATTGTCTTCTGATTCCGCGCATTTGATCCCAAACGCTGTCAAAATCTCCCTTATCCACGTTATAACCATAAAAATAACTATCGGCTCCATCTCGGTAAGCTTTAAAAGCGGCTTCGACTTCGGAGTTTTTCCAGGATTGTATCTGACCATCGACGACTTCAACTGCAATTTTGGCCGCAGTGGTTAATAAAAATTTGTCACTAATTTGCTCGCCGATAATTTTGGCCGCTTCTTTGTATTGACCTTCAGCCATATAACCAGCAGCTTTGGAAACTGCCTCGATATCTTCGGCGGCGTCACCTAAACCACCCAGAGCTTCTGACAAAACCGAAGAGGGCACGTTATTGGCAATTTTAGAACCAGCCAATATGGCTACTTTTTGATTAAACCCAGCAATATCACCGCTTTGGTAAGCATCATAAATATCTTTGTAACTATCGTCTTTGAGGATATCTCCCAAAACTTGACCTTTGATACTTTTGTCGCTTATGCCCATTTTTTCAAGAATTAAATCAACTACTTTGCCAGCCACCTCATCTGACATATCATTAAGATCCCCTTTGAGCTTATTATCCAAAGCTTGCGAATGAATCCAAGCTTCTGTAATCTTAGTATCATCTTTAATCCGATTGGCTCCCAAAAGACTAAAATGAAAAGTTTCGAAAGTCATGGTGCCATTATCCCAATCAATCGCAGTCGGTTTGATATAATCCCATTTTTCACCACTATAATAAACCACTCTCATTTGATCTTCTCGTGTTTCTGGAGGTAATAGATTTTTATCAAAAGCAAAAGTAATTATGGCAGGTTCATTAAGTCTTGACGGCTGGCCTACACTTAATTCAATAGGAGCCCCAATCGTATCAATTTCACTGTCCAAAACCTCCGGGACTTTATCAGGATTACTAAGCTCAACATCCGTATTTTCATCAAAAGCGCCTTTAGTAACTACTACCGAAACTTTGTTAGTTTCTAAATTACCCAAAGTCACATCAGATTCATTTGTACTGCTGGCAATAATCGGCTCTGTAATATTTTTTTCATATTGCCAATTGGATTTTTTGGCTTGGGATAAATTAGGGAACAGATTATTTTTAAAAAGATAAAAGGCTGAGGCTAGGATTAAAATAAGAATTACCGGAATTATAATAATGATTTTTTTCATAAATAATTTCTGAGCAAAAAAAGTTGATATTTATAGTTGGAATTATAAGATAAAAATAGGAAAAAGGGAATAATATTCGACAGGCACGCTTCGATTTCCAAAATTGTGAACGTTTTTAACAAAATTCGAACTCATTTTAAGTCAAGTTGTTAGCT
>CAYXFC010000140.1:0-2951 GCA_964464155.1 uncultured Pseudomonadales bacterium | reverse complement strand
GTCCCAGTTGGTAAAACTGCCATTTTGGGCAAAACATCAATGCTAATTGTGGGTCCCGCAACCGCAGTTTCATAAAACATAGCCCGATCCATATTCCCCGATGAAACATTTGCAGTAACTACATAAGTTCCAGCTTTTTTGCCTAAAGTTAGGGCAGAACTTACTCTACCATTAGCATCACTACTACCTGAAGTACTACTAAGTAATTGACCAGTAGATAATACTGGATAACTGGTAATAGCAAAATTAACAGTTTGACCGGAAATGGGATTATCATAAGGATCAGTAACCTTGACAACCAAGCTATTTCCAAGTTGGGTATAAACTGGTCCAGATTGATTATTGCCACTTATAATAGATAGATATTGCATCCGATTATCCGCAGCTACAGTAAAAACGGTCGAAGTCCCGGTTATATAAGATCCTCCTCCAGCATGGTAAGTTGCATAGATATGATTATCAACTTGAGCTTGGGTAATATATACCACACCAGACCAGACACCATTAATAAAATTCCCGGTTTGAGTTGGAGAGATAGTACCGGTATCATCACTTAATACCGCATAACTATCAAATGTATCTTCAGTTAGATAAGAACTATCTAAGGCTGTTATGGTGATAAAAAAGGGGATCCCCGCTCGCTTAGAGCCTCCAACTGTAAAATCACTAAAGGTAAAAGAGGCGGGATCAACGGCGTAAACAGGATGATGAACTAAAAATAAATTAGATATTACGGTTAAATATATAATTAACAATATTTGCAAAAAACGTAAGACTATCGTGCTCACAAAATTCATATAACGCACAGTAATTTGATTACAAGATTCCTTCTTATACTTTATACCAAATTATATCTCTAGTACAATAGACTTGTTGCAAAATAAGAAATAGCACACTAATTCGTCTTTTTGACATTTTCGTTGTCAATTAATACCTCAAGTACATTGAGTATAATTGGTCTTAATTTCCTAGAAAATGACTCAAAAACACTTCATTATTGTATCTATTTTTATTTCGTAACAACTCTAATGGTGAGTGCTTATATTTATAAAATATTTTATGCCTGCAAATATCCCACTCCCAGACCTCAATGATACTGCCAATCTCAATGGTATTTTGTGTAATTTTTTTAATGGTAATGTCTTAAATAAAGAAGATTTACGCCTTTATGCTAGTCAACAACTGCAGACATTGCAACAGCAAATTCAACAGCTGATTTTAACAAATGAGAATAATTTGTTTTGGACTAAGATCAAAGACTTAGCTGCTTTATCTGGAAATATACAAAATCAAAAAGCAATTGAGCAAATACTAGCTTTACCAAATTCTATTAATTTATTTATTAAAGATAATGTTTCTTCTGCTCAATCATTCGAGTTTTATATCAAAAGCAAGGCAGCTGAAATTGGTTCCAACGATCCCATCAAAGACTATTATTTGGCTATGAAGATCCGTAACGACCAAATCCTAGCTTATATTTATGTTTTTAGTCAAAGTGTAAATAATATTAATACGTGCTTATTATTTAAGCCTCATGAAATCTTAACTCAACCTAGTTTTTTATATTTTGGAATTAACGATATAGAAAATTATGTTTATGAGACTGCGCAGAAACTTTATGAGGCTCGTATCAAATTAAAATTGATTTAAATCTTTTACTATCTTACCCTTAAGTTGCCCACAGGCACCAAAAATATCTTGACCCAAACTTTGACGAATAGTTGAGTTAATATGAAATTGATTCAAAATTGATGAAAAACGCCCCATTTGTTTTGCATCGCTACTAACAAATTCTCCTCCAGTACTATTATAGGGAATTAAATTAACATGCACTAAATGCATCAAATTACTAAAGTATTGTTTGCATAAGTTGCCTAGTTCTAAAGCACAACTATCCATATCGTTTACTTTGTATAACATAATATACTCAATAAATATTTGTCGATTAGTTTTGACAAGATATGTTTTAATACAGTCCAGTAATTGTGATAATGAATACTGTTTAGCAATGGGCATTAACTGCGTGCGTAATTTATCATTGGATGCGTGAAGTGATATGGCTAGATTAACTTGCCAATTTTGCTTAGTAAATGCTTCGATCCCCGGAATAATCCCACAGGTTGATACTGAAATATGACGCTGCCCCAAGACATATAAATTTTCATCAATTAACCATCTTATGCTTTCAAAGACGTTTTCTTGGTTTAGTAATGGTTCTCCCATTCCCATATAAACTACATTACTTATTCTAATCTTTAATTTATTTTGATTAATATATTGTTTCCAAAATAATATTTGATCACAAATTTCTTCGCTGGTTAAATTCCTTTTCAAGCCTTGTTGTCCAGTAGCACAAAAAGCGCATCCCATTGCGCATCCAGCTTGACACGATAAACAAACAGACCATAAGTTTGGTGTTGGATTTAACAAAACTGTTTCGATTAGATTGCCATCTTTAAGTTTTAATAAAGCTTTGTATGCTTTTTTAGTACTAGATATATTGACAGTATGCTTTGTCAATGAGATTAAAGATATAGAGCTAGACAATTTGTTTCTAAGTATTTGAGGAATAGTAAAAAGTTGCTCGAAGCTATCAATTTTCCCAGAACATACTTCACTTACTATTTGAGAAAACCGATATTGTGGTTCTCCGTTTTCAATTAATAACAATTTTAGTCGATTAAAATCCATACGTGATATTATAACAATAATCAAAACAAATAGATTATTTAAGCATGACACTCTTAATTGAGTAGATTATAATAAATTAATATGCTAGACGTTAGGGAAACTTTGGTACCAATGCGTATTTTTATAGTTGATGATGATCTCGATAAAGCTGGTCAATATAAAGCTGAACTGGAAAATAATGGCTTTATTGTAGATATAATATTTCGCTTTGAAGACGTTTTGGAAAAAGCAATTAACTTAAAGCCTGATTTAATTTACCT
>CAYXFC010000139.1:0-2957 GCA_964464155.1 uncultured Pseudomonadales bacterium | reverse complement strand
AATATTATTAGCATAGTTAACATCAGTTAATAACTTTATTTTAATATTTCCATTTTTTTCTCTAGTCCTAGACTTTAATTTATTAAAGTAGTCTGGTTTATGCTTAGTTTTTGACAACGCGATTAAAAGTTCAATAGGTTCAGACAAATTTATGCATTTAACTACTGCTCCAATAAAAGTTTCGATGTTTTTACTTAAACTCAACCTACAACAATAGCCAATTCTAAATACTTTGTCTTTCTTTATAGTCTTATTTACGCTAAATCTTTTTCTGTTTATGCCATGTCCTATTACATGGATTTTAGAACTGGGTGTTTTAAACATAGCATGGTATGCCAGTTTCTCCTGTTGTGAACAAGTAGTTATTTTGTTATTTAACCAAAAAGCAACTGTAGTTAAGGATAAAAAAGGAACCTTTATCCCCCCTGCGTACCAAAAAACAGATTTAATATTTAATATTCTGGAAAATAAACCAGATAAAACTCCTAAAAAATCATACATATTACAAAAAACACCATCTATCGGAATTTGTCTATGTGTTTTTAAAAATATGTATCCTATTTTCCAGATCTTACCAATTTTAGATTGATTTACTAAAGAATAAGAAAATACATTATCAGGTAATTTAATAGTTGGTTTAGAAATGGTTATTAAAGTTAGAAAATCAACTTTTTCTGATATAGCTAATATCCAATCAGAAATAAAGCCTTCTTCTTTTAGGTTTGGATCACAACTGGAAGTTAGCATTAAAAGATGCATAAAATTATATTGTTTTTTGCAACAACTCGATCCACTGACTTTCTAATGTTTTACTATCTAATTTTTGCAATACAGCATCTTGAGCACGAGCTGCCATAGTTTTTGCGCTTTCTGGATTTAGCATGCACCATAGCATGGCTTCGTATAAATGATTTTCATTTTCGATATCTACAGTTTTGGCAATTTCTTTACCCAACCAATCATCTGCTAAACAACCAACTTTGGTCGCTACAACCGGTAATCCAGCAGACATTGCTTCAATAATGGCATTGCCCCATCCCTCATAGTCACTTGATGAAACGTAAATATCGCTTTGGTGGAGTTGTTTTTTGACTTCTTTTGCTGAAGCATTACCGATAAATGTCACGGTACTACCCAAATCTAAAGCTTTGACAGCATATTTTATGTCTTTTTTCAAAGGACCATCGCCAATAATTGTAAGTTTAGCTTCTGGTTTTAATCTTTTAATTTTTGCAAATGCCCTAAGTAGCAACTCATGATTTTTAGCTTCAATTAGTCTGCCTACAGTAATAAACTTAAGTAAATTATTATTGTATTTAATTTTCTGACAATAAAAACCTAGATCGACCATAACTGGGATATGGACTATCTTAGAAGTTTTCTCTGCATATTTATTTTTCAAAATAGGTAAAATTTGTCTATTAACAGTCCTAAGACTATCTGCTCTTTTTAATACTGGATCAATTAATTGTTTCCAAAAAGTGTTAGCCCAACTTTCTTTTTCCCATCCAGGTAAATAATGATAAGTGCTGTGTAACTGAATATTAATTGGAATATTTAATAATCTTTTGCAAATAGCTGCTATTAATCCTGTGGCTAGCGGATCTTGAGCACTAATTATATCGAAATGATATTTTTCGTGTAAATCTTTTGCCAAATCCAAGGCTTTAAGAATCGCATAAGGTTTAAACAAAACATTGACTGGATAAATGTGAACATTACCAAAATGATATTCTGATTTTAATTTATCTGCTTTGGTAGATATGAGAATAATTAAATACTGATCAAAATTTTCGGCATAACTTAATTGTCTTATACCAGCCAAACTTTCTTTTCCCAAAACAATTGATTTATCTAAAGATATTGAAAGGATTTTGCTCATAATTTTTATATTATAATTAACTATTTTTTTCAGCGACTAAGCATATATATTCTTGTAATCGGGAAAATGGCCATATGGCTATATTTATGTTTCTTAACTTATTAATATAGGGAAAACCCAATACTTTATTTGTTAGATATACTGTTTCTAAATTATAATGATTCAATATGTTTATTAAAGATAGAGGCTCCCAAAAAAACTTATGATCACTGCAAGCTAAATAGCTTTTAGCATTTTTAAGTGAAAAATAATTAAATTTAAATAACCAATGTTTAAGCCATCGAAAAAAAGAATAAGTATTGGGAGTCGTAATATAAATTTTCCCTTTGGGAACTAGTACTCTACTACACTCAGATAGTATTTTATTAATATCAAAAAAATGTTCAATAACTTCACCTAAAATTACAGAATCAAAAGTTTTATCTTTAAACGGTAATTCTCTCACATCTCCATATATTAGATTCTTATCATTGAATTTATCAATGGCTTTTTTGTTATTATCTATTCCTATTAATATTGATTCTGGATTATGTGACATGATCAAATTATGCAATTTAAGACCTTCTAACTTACTACCAACAAAACCAATATTTAATATTTTTTTGCCCTTTACATTATTTACAAGCCATTCTGTTCTTGGATTTATCATAAAATTTGTTTTAATAGTAGATTAACATGTTTATCCCAATTGTGATTTTTCGATACATAATCTTTTGCATTGTCTAGCATTTTAGGATCATAATCGCCTGTAAATGCATTACTTAGATCATTAAGTATATTTGGAGAAACTAATTTTCCATATTCTCCATCCTTTAGTATGGTCCGATTAGCCAAAATATCACTAGCAACTATCTTTAATCCCAAACCCATACCATCGAGCAATGTATGTGACATGCCTTCATAAGTAGAATATAGCACCAGGTATTCATGTTTACACATCAAGCTCAGAACTTGTTGTTTTGAAATACTACCCATAAATGTTACACCGTACATCTTTTTAATACTAACCATTCGCTCTAGATTTTCACGCTCTATGCCATCACCAGCAATGGTCATAGACCATTTATTATTTTCT
>CAYXFC010000138.1:0-2971 GCA_964464155.1 uncultured Pseudomonadales bacterium | reverse complement strand
CTTGTTATTTGTTAAAATCAAACTAGATATAAATATATTATAAGATATAATAATGATAGAATATTTAACCTGATATGAACACAGTTGAAGCCAGTGATAGAACCATTTATGAAACAGAACCATCTCCATCATGGTGGTGGTATGGTGATATTAAAGACTCCAAATCTTTTTATAGAGCATTTAATATATTGAGAGATAATAAACCTATAGGTTTATATTTTGCTGAACCATGGGGATTTGCTGTAATACAATCAAGAGATGGAGATTTAGTTGACGCTGCAGTTGTACATCAGCAAATCGGGGATATAAAAGTTGGTAGACAAATGTGGTTAAGTCCAGAACAGGTTGAAGTTGGAAAAATTGCTAAACCCGCAGTTACTATAGCGCCTTTAGATAAAATATTAGATATTGTTGATCTTCCAGCTATGTTAGCTGTAAGAAAGAGCTGGGGAAGTCAAATATCAGAAACAAGATTAAAAAATATCTTATATGGTTTATTAAGTACTGGAGTTTATACGGAATTACTACTTAAACCAGAATATTCCCAACATATAGCTAATTGGCTGCCTAAAGAAGTTACAATTGATGGCCAAAGACAAACAGTTGCTAGTATGTTAGTGACTTGTCCGGATAAAGTTTATCCTAGACTTTGGGTACTAGCTGATATGATTTGGAATGAAGGAAATGTACTTCTAGCGTCATCTGCCAATATCTCTGGTCATCCCACTTTAGTAGGAGAACCGGAACCTGTTTGGGATCTACTTAGTCAAAATCATCCAGATAGTATGGTATTAGATAATGAATTATTACGTAAGACCAGAGATATACAATACCCAAATTGGCAACCTAATTCTGGAACAGTAATTAATGCTTCAACTCATCCTTTGTTAACACATGAAGATAGAGAGGGTTTTATGGTGGTTGTTGAAAGAGCTGGAAATCTCGGATTGATGGCTGTTGAAAACGATATGTTGCCAATATTTTCATCAGAAAACGCTCCATTTTTTTTACAATATGCTTCAGATATTAGACTAAAACAGAGAGGTAAAGTCTTAATCCTTCCAGAACAACAATTTTATGAGAATGACGTAAATAGGGAATTGGTACAGGAAATGAATTGGGCTCTAGGTTTTTATAACAAAACTGAAGCTGCTCAGATTATTACAGCCACAAGAGGACAGTTGGCTACTATGGTTAATACAGCATTAAACAGAACTAGTGAAAAAGGAATTAGGCTTATAAGTGAATGGTATAAAGCTCAAGGAGAAAATATAAATCGTTATGGAGCTATTTATGTTTTACCATCATCTATTCCAGGTTTTAGACATTTGATGAGTTAATTCTAGTAACTAGTGACAAATAGTTTCTTTTTAGCCATAATAGCTTTATAGTCCCTCAAGAATTGGTAACTATATTTATAATATCTTCGTTTTTTGCAGCAATTGTTTTTTTTATTGCTTATTACATTTGGAGTCAGCGCAAAAATAACCGAGCATTAAAAGCTAAAATATTAGACCTTTCATCTCATGATAACAAAACAGTAGCTAGTCTTTGGAAAGTAAACAAAGCCATCTTAAGCTCTTTAGATTCTGGTGATATAAGCCATAAAGTAGTAAACGTAGTGTTAAAAGAATTGGATTATCTTAAAATTGGTTATCGAATTTCAGTTTTAACTTTAATTGACCGCAAAAAAAAGTCATCAAAAGAATTTCATTTTCACCCACCCCAGAAGCTTTGGAAATATTGAAAAAAGCTAAGGTTGAATTCCATGCAATCGAAATTCCTTTAACTGCAAAAGAAAATTTATTAGTAAAAGCTGTAGATCATAAAAAAGAATATATAACTCATGATTTATCAGATGTATTTTATCCTGAAAAAACAAGGGAAATTTGGCGACAACTTCAACGCCAAGTTGGAATTAAAACTAGTCTGGTTTATCCTCTAGTAATCAAAGACAAAAGCATTGGAGCTATGATTTTTAGTTTAACAAAAAACGAACAGGATATTAACGACTACGAGAAAAGTATTTTAAGTGGTTTTACAGATGCTGTAGCAGTAGCTTTAGAACATGCTAGCTTGTATCAAAAGCTAGATGAAGCCAATAAGTCACTCAAAGATTTAGATAAACGCAAAGATGAGTTTATTTCAGTTGCAGCTCATGAACTAAGGGCTCCGCTAACTGCTGTTAAGGGTTATTTATCTATGATTTGTGATGGTGATGGTGGTAAAGTACCAAAGCAAATAGATGAATATGTACATGGTGCTTTGGAAGGAGCTGAGCGGGAAATCAGATTAGTTAACAATATGTTAAATGTCAGCCGGATAGAAGAAAATCGCCTTATTTACCAAATGGGTAACATTAATCTGTCTTTGGTAGTCAAACAAGCCTTTAAGGAGTTTATAATCAACGCCAAAGAAAAGGGTTTAGATTTTGAACTGAAAATAGAGAAAGATATTAAAGACCTAGTCTACGTAGATCAAGATAGAATATTTGAGGTGATTACTAACCTAATTAGTAATGCATTAAAATATTCTGATAAAGGCAGGGTTATGGTTAGTTTAAGTAATCCTAGTCATAACCTCATTAAATTTACGATTACTGATACAGGCAGGGGAATGACTAAAGAAGAACAACAAAAACTGTTTGCTAAGTTTTATCGAGCCAATTCCAGCGCTGGTACAGTAATGGGAACTGGTTTGGGATTATATATAACCAAATTATTGATTGAAAAGTTTGATGGTACAATCGGTGTAGAATCAGAGTTAGGGAAAGGAAGTCTCTTTTGGTTTGAATTACCTATTTAGTAAGTTAATAAATTAAACTATTTTTTATATGGATCATAAACCACGCATTATTATTGTCGAAGATGATACTTTGTTATCCAAAATGTATTCAACCAAATTTGTGGCTGAAGGATTGAGACTGTAAGATAGTGTGTGTAAATGGCTAGTACAATGTACAAGTTAGCAA
>CAYXFC010000137.1:0-3001 GCA_964464155.1 uncultured Pseudomonadales bacterium | reverse complement strand
TTAGCTTTACCATTGCTTTCTTTGGTTGGCAATCGTAATTCAGCCATTACAGGGACACTATTGTAAACAATGATTCTTATATCAGGAGTTCCTTGATGTGCATACTTACCAAATTTAGGATGAATTTTGACCCGTTGCTCGATAAATGCCTGATCTGGGCTACGATTACGAGAATATGAACCTTCTATAATATCCATGGCATGAAGTTTTAAATCCTCTTCGTTAACAAACTTACCATTCATCAACATCCATTTCCCTGGTTGATCAGTGGCTTTTTTTATAACCAATATTCCTTCTCCACCATATCCTTCACTGGGTTTGACCACAAAACCGTCATTAAGGGAAATCCAATTAAAATTCCTTATATCATTAAATGTACGTAAGGTCTTGATCAATCTTGGGTGGGGAATATTATATTTTTTAAGAACCTTTTTAGTTAATAGTTTTGAGTCAGCAATTTCTCTAGATTTATGAGAATTTAAATTTAGATAGTGAAGATTTCTAGCATTCATGCCTAGAATATGGTGTAATTTTGCCATACTATTTAAGCAACTTTCTAAAACGCCATATTTCAAGCAATCTAAGACCTGAGTATTGTTCAATTAAAAGAATACTCCCTAATACTAGAACTATAAATAATTCAGGGTTTACTAAAACAAATTTTTGCAATGCTTCTAAATTCATAACATAAAAACTGCCTATGGCTAGCAGTAGTGTTTCTCCTGTAATTATTAATGCCTGAGGTAAATTTCTTGTAATCTGTAAATCAAGAAAGTCTTCTACTAATAAAATTAGAATTAATAATGGAAATATCCCAATTGTTATCAGTGATGTACTTCCAATCGCAGGAGATATTAATAGTATACTAAATATACTCAATGATATAAATAACATGAATAGTGCCATCCTTGGTAAATACTGAAACCTTATTTTTTTGAGTAACATTCTTACTAATGTGGCTACAGTTAGTATAAATAGAAACAAACCTATTCCAGTTAGGAGTCCAGTTGCTAGCAATGCTACAGAAAGTAAGGCTGGTGTAAATATACCAAAGCTTTTTAAACCAATGATGTGTCTTGCAAAAACTACAATAGTTGCTACTAAGGGGAACAAAAGAATTAAAACGATAGTATTAGCGGGAACGCCTTGGGTCACAGCATAACGGATAGCATATCTAACAATATTAAATGGGGACATTCCCCCTATTTGAGTTTGTTCGATATATCTTTCTAACTTTCCTTTAACTTCAGATTTTGGTTCAGTAATATCAGGTATTTTCTCAACAACTTTTTTTACTATCAAACCACCAACACTCGCTTCTTTTTCTGCAGATGTAGATGTTTCTGGAAGCCCTGTAGCTATCGGCGATGCTGATGGAGAGGCTTCTAATGGAGATTTAATCAACCAACAATTAACAATGATTACAATAAACACATATAATATTTTTTTCATAATTTGTATTGTACCATTTTGCTGCAAATATCACGAATTTGTATGAATATCTTAAATAGTAATATATTTACTCTTTATACTAAATAAAGAGTAAATATTCACGCTACTAATCTTTATTTATAGAGATTTTCTTTTTCAATTTTTAGATTAAATATTTGATGTTTTTCCACATTATGTGAATATCTAAATATTCTATTACTGTTATGTACCTCATACTGCTAGCTATATTATGTATTGTATTGCTGTCATTATTAATAACTATATTTTTATTAACATCAATACAGTATCTATACAACACCATTTTAAATACGTACCTAGCAATAATGACTCATGCATATTTGTTACTGATGTCATTTTAATGGTGTCAATATAATAGTAACTGGATATTAAAATTGCTTTTACTATACAGTGGTGTCTTTTTAAATATTTATATTATTTAATCACCACCATTGAAGCAGATGGTTTTATTTCTTAAATAAATATGAGGAGGTGTTAAATTAAAATATTAAAATTTAACTAATTATTTATAGTATTTTACTTTTTTGAGGATATCCTTAAATTGGTGTTTACCAGTTATTTAATTATTGAAAATCGGACTAGATATTATTAGTTTTATTTATATTTAGTACATTAAGTTATATGTTAATATTTAGATTTCAGCTTCGAATAGTCAGTAAAAGAAGAAAATTAATATAATAACGCAGTCGTTGTATGTTTCATAAATTAATTACTACCTTTTTATCATAGCATTAGATGTTTTTATTTGAGCTATTTTACAAAGCAAATAGATATAGCCTACACTATAATAGTGTATTTATTTTATCTTGATTTTCATACCACCAGTTATATTAAAAAATGCTTGAGTAACGTTTCAAGTTTTAATAAAGTTATTTTCAATTTTGAAATTATAATTTTAATTTATCTAAATTTTTCAAATTAACAAGTATCTTCACTATTTTCTACTGAAAGTACATTTTATTATATAAATATATAAAATATTTTAATAAAATACATAGATGTTATATGAGGTATATTTATTCCTAGGTCGCTATACTTATTCTAATCGATTATAGTTAAATTATAATAAACATTAATGATAAGAAAGCACAAATCTTCACTAGCAATCAATGATTAAAATCTATTTATAGTTATTTAACGTTTATACAATAAATTTGCTATAATTTATATAAAATTTATTCTATTTTTTAATTTTGTGATTATTATTTATAAATAATACACCACTTTCAAAATACTATACTTAATTTATTCTATTTACTGTTTTTTCTTGTTAATACTACATTATTTATGTTTTCTATATTGTTATCACTCTTATATTTGTTTTGCTATTCTGAATCATAATTTTAATAAAATACTTTTACTTTATTAATAATTTAGTAATTAATCTAACCTACGTCGTGTTTATTACATTTATAAATTTCTTATCTATTATTATATAATCCTTGGATATTAAAAATATTTACTTCAGATAACAAAAGCTATATTATTTATCTTTCTAACGTCTATCAGGCGTATAAAGTTTATTATTCTT
>CAYXFC010000136.1:0-3023 GCA_964464155.1 uncultured Pseudomonadales bacterium | reverse complement strand
AAACTAAAAAAAGTGTTTGCACGAAAGCAATAGTAGTAGCCAAAAGATGTAAAACTATTAATCTCAACCATGGCTTGCGTGTATCGCGCATCACCTTTAAATCATAGTAAAGTAACCAAGGTAAAAATCCGAAAAAGGCAGTAAATGGTTCTTGAGGTAAATAGAAAACCTGTAAAGTACCGATGTTGAGTAAATAAAATATTGCTCCAAAAGTTGCTCCAATATTGCAATTACTGGATCTTTCCTCAATGGACGAATCTAGTTTTAGATATGAAATGATTCGTCTGGCTCCTAAACCACCTAGAAGCAACGTTCCAAATTGCCATAGATAACGGATCAAACTATTTGGCAATATTAAGACAAATGGTAAGATTATGATTTGTCTAATCAGCTCTGCGGCATGACCCATCCCCCCTAAGTTGCCCAAGCCAAAACTTTCCTGCCACACTGCCTGTAATGATCTTTTTATATTTAGCCAAATATTCAACTCCGGCTGCAAACTATCCCAACCAATAAGCCATGTATGAGGAGTGTAATTTGTAATAACAACTAATCCCCATATCAGTATTATTAAAATATCTGGCCAATGTTGTTGAAATTTTTTTTTAAGAAAACGAATATCCATAATTTCTTATTATTCTATGTTCAATACAGTATACTGACTATCATTATAAACAGGAATAACTGTATACTTCGATACTTCACTTATGCTTGTTTGAGGAATAAATTCGTACCATATAGATATATATGTTGACTGAGTGGTTTTTTCTGATCGGGATATGACAACCCCCGTATCTTTTTTAACACTTAACTTAAATCCAATATCAGCGGTTGCCATCAAGTTTGGTTCTTTTTCAAACCAAAAATTAATTTTTTTACCAATATCCTGATTTTCATACTGCACATCCAAAGGAAAGTTTTGTTTGGGGAAAATACTAAGCCCATGTAATACAAATGATCCATCGCTGGGAAATATCAGGTTTACCACCATTGTAGTATTATCACCGGCTTTGCTGTATTGAATAACTTGGATTTCGTTATTTTTTGAAGGATTTACCATTATTTGGTCTGGAATGATTATGTTATTGTCTCCAGCTATATATTTACCAGCAAACAAATAGCTCGCCCAATTTCTAGCATTTTGACAATTAATATAATTATCATTCCAGGCATGATTTAAGACAATTGTTTTAATGTCATTTTGAACTAGAAGTTGTAGTAATTGTTGTCTTTGGCTATCAACTGTTTGGGATTTGGAATAGTAAGGATCAAGGCCACAATGAAATCCCATAAGAGATGGTTTATAAACGAACGATAATGTATTCTCATTATTTCCTGCCCAATGAATATAACCATTAACAATTTTTTTATGGTAATAATAAGGGAGTGGATCATACTGAGCAAAATATGGGCTGATAGGGATATCTAATACTGCTTTCCCAGGTTGTTGGGCTACAATATCTTGATATTGGTTTTTAATGGATGGTGACAAAAAATATGTTCCTCTAGTTCTTTCTGTTAAAACTAATAGGGTTAGTAAAAGTAAAATGGGAATAAAACGTCGGTTATTAAAGGTATTTTTTAAACCTAAAACCATAAAGCTAACAAGATAAAGATAGAAAACAACAAATAGTCGATGGGGTTCAGCAATTCCATTAAAGGGGAAAACTTTTATCAGTAGTTCATATTTAGTACTTAACGCAAGTATAATCAAAATTAAGATTGGTAATATTAGGCTCAACTTTTTCTTCAGTTTACGATTTAAAATATATAGACTTAACAATCCAAGCTCCACCCAACCGATAAAAACACACTTTTCAATTGACGATGGTATCTTCGTGGCAGGAAAAAGTTGATTTAAAAATGTAGGCAAATAAGGGTTGGGCGTGAGAAAATCGTTGAGATTAGCATGGTAGAGTTGCCACTGTTTTAAACGATCCGCATGTTCTAGTAGTCCAGATGCAAAAGCATACAAGTATGGTCCAAACAAAAAAAGAAATATCAAAGCTATTGAGCTTGCTGCCAGTATGGTAGTTTTAGCATGAGTTCTAAGATTGTTAAGCAAATTAATAAGAGTTCTTTTGGCAAAGAAGTAGCTAGTTAAACCCTGAATTAAGACCGCAATAAATACAAATAGCAAATACTGTAAAGATCCCATCGCTAATAACAATATAGAGATAAATAGTTGCCAATAATAAATTTTAGCCGGTGGTTTCTTATCTGTTAAAGTATAGATAGCATCAAAAAGGAGCGGCCAGCCAGCTACAAACAACAGATTAATATGTCCTCCACCTCTAGCTAAAACATAATATGATAGTCCATAGATAATACTGCCCAAAATAGTCAGAAAATGATTATGAGTTAAATGATAAAAAAAGCGATGTGAACATAATAAATTTACTAGCAAAGAAAGAATCAAAGATAGATTATAAGCAGTAATAATTCCTAAAAAAGGCAATAAAATGGCTCCCACCAAAGTAGCAAAGGTACCATCAAAACTATAACCAAAGTTAAATCCAACTGGATACCGCCAAATGTTGGTAAAAGCAAAAGGATGCTTGCCATGGCTTAGATTATCCCAAGCAGCTAGTTGATAACCAGAAAACTGATAGTTATCGAAACCATCTCCAATATATTGGCTACCAAAATGCAAAACAGCGGGAAAAGTGACTAAAAAGATAACAAAAAAATAAAATAATAAAATCAGAACAGGAATCAAAAACCCTTTTGTGATATGCATACTAAAACTTAGTGTACATTATTTGATTTCTTTATCTTTGAGGCATTTTTGGTACCAAGTATCATCTGGTAAATGGACTTTAGCACCTTCTGGAGTAGTATACTCTACATAACCTAATTGGGCACAACTAGTAATCTCTTGCATACGGTTATGTTGTTTTAGTTGATTAGTATTAAGATAAACTGACGCAACAAAAGCTCCAGCTATCAAAACTACTACTATAATTTTACTAATTGGTTCACTAATTCTCTTCATAGATCAATTATTATTTTTTGACTGGTAA
>CAYXFC010000135.1:0-3032 GCA_964464155.1 uncultured Pseudomonadales bacterium | reverse complement strand
AAAAATTATTAAAATTATGAAGCTGCCGTTTACACACAACTATTGACAGACCCTAAATTTAATTTTTTTTGCATAATTTTCTGCGTATTTTTCTGCTAATTCAGCTGTTTTCCCATATGTTACAATCTCGCCAATTCTATCTGGTCCTATAGTAAACTTATTAACTTTATTGCCAACCTTAACATCCAGTGAAAAGTAGGCAACATTTTTATCTCTATTAATATCTGGTGGTATTAACATTTCTTTTATTACGCCGGTTTTACTTGCTTGGAGTAATAATCCAGCTGTTGGTTGTTGACTTGTCTGTATAAAAGATGGGGTTTCCCCGATAGACATTTTAATACATTCTACGGTAACATCTACACCCGTAAAATTATGAGTAAGCATAGGCAGACAGGTAGCTCCCATTCGAGCTCCAATTTCCAAAAAGTACATACCTTTTTTGGTTTTTATCAAATCAATGTTTACTGCCGAATTGTCAATTTTCAATGATCTAACTCCAGAATCAATAAAATTCATAATGCCTTCTATCTCTTTAGAAAAAGGATAGGAATGCCCAATGGGAGTACTAATTGGAGGGGGTGTAACTGTATCATTGTGTGGACATGCTAGTTGTACTTTTCCATCATAAACAAAGGCCTGGGCACCAAATTCATATCCTTCTAAAAATTCTTCAATGAGAATTACATCATTTGGTTTAGAATGTTTTTTGGAAAATTCCCATGATTTCAGTAGTTGATTTTTATTTTTAGCTACACTTATACCTCGTGCTCCAGAAGAATTAATTGCCTTTACTACCACCGGATATCCAATTGATTCCGCAGCTGTGTATGCTTGAGATAGTTCAGAAACTTCTATATATTCTGCTGAAGGTACGTTAAATTTTTTAAATGCTTTTTTCATAAGCATTTTATTAGTTGAAAGTAGGGCAGTATCATAACTAGGTCCACACAGTCTCAGCTCATCATTAATTTTCCCCAATGCTGGTAAAGCTACGTCTGTTCCGGTTGTAAAAACTCCATCTATTTTGTATTTTTTAGCTAATTTTATAGCTTTGTTGATATCAGTAGTATCACACTCAAGAGCTTTATCTGCAATTTTATATCCAGGATAATTAGTAATATTTTTGCTAATAACTATAGTATACAAACCCATCTCCTTTGCTTTAATAATTGCTGGGACTTGGTAAACACCTGCACCTAAGATTAGAATCTTCATATTTAATTTGAATATTTTTTATTAATTTTGGCTGGTATGCCTGAAACCATAACACATGATGGTATATCTTTAGTAACTACAGCTCCTGCTGCAATTACTGATGAATTATTAATAGAAACGGAAGCTAAAATACATGAATGTGCACCAATCCACACATTGTTACCAATTTTTATTTTTGTATTCGTACTACCAGAGAAACGATATGATTCGTTTTTTCTAATATGATTTGTGGGCGAAACAGAAACAAATGGTCCTACTACTACGTTGTGACCAATAACTATAAAACCCTTTCCTAAATAGCAATTATATCCAAGCCATACATTCTCGCCTAGTGTTATTGTATTAGGATTATAGATATACGCTCTCTCAGCTATTTTCAAGTTATTTCCACAATTTCTAAAAAAAGGTTTATATAAAAATCCCCTTATTTTTGCTCCTACATTTCCAGGGGGGATAAAATAATCGCAAACTTTTAGTAAATACCCCCATATTTCAGAATAATTAATCATATTTATTTACGAAACCTTCTTACAACATAAATATCTGAATTATTTACTTGATTAAGGATTCTAATTAAATATTCTCCTATAATCCCAAACACAAAAAGGATTAGACCAAAAAAAGTGAGATTAACGACGATTAAGCTTGTCCAACCTGAAAGTACTTGGTTTTTATAAAATCTCATAAATATTATATAGATTGCAAACATAAAACCAGCAAATGATGATATTATTCCTACAATACTAACAAATTTTAATGGAAGTATTGAATAATTAATAATATAACCCCAAGCAAGTTTTAGTAATTTAATATAATCATAGTTAGACTTATTAACAGCTCTCTTATTATGCAATACGTCTACGTTTTTCAATTTTAAAGTTAAAGAAAACAGTAATGGTCCAATTGCAGTATATCTACATTGATTTTGAGATAAATGATCTGTTATTTTTTTATTTAAAATTCTAAATGATGAACTTTTAAGATTTTGAGGTTTATTAAATATAATATTATAAAATTTATCAGTTACATAACTACCCAATCTTCGCGATAATGAATGTTTAGATTCTATTGGTATAGCTAAAATCCCATCATAATCTGAGTTACTAATTGCTTTTATTAATTTTGGAATCTCTTCTGGAGGATTTTGCAAATCATCATCCATAGTTATTACAAACATACCACTACAATAATTAAATCCGCATATAATAGCCGCGTGCTGCCCATAATTGCGCATTAGTTGAATAATTTTAACCCTTTTATCTTCTCTATGGAATTTTTCCAGTAAATTCCAAGAATGATCTTGGCTCCCATCATCAACCAAAATAACTTCATAATATGGTGTGATTTTTTTAAAAACCAAGTGAATTCTTGATACAAGTTCTTCGAGGGTTTTTTCCGAGTTATAAACAGGAATAACAACAGAATATAATACTTTAGTTTTCATAATTAACTCAATCCATTTGCCTTTTTTAATTCATTCATTCTTCCCACATCAATCCAATTCTCATCAAGTACATAGACACCAGTTCCCATACCTTTTTTTTGCATAAGATGAAAAATATTAGTAATAGGGAATTCTGTATTTTTTGGAATCAAACTTATGACATTTGGATTAAAGACATAAATACCGGCATTGATAAGGTGTTCCTGTGTTGGTTTTTCTTTTAATTCAACTAACTTGTTATTTTTTTCGTTAATTACTCCAAAGGGGATTTCTACTTGAAATCCTTTGGCACATATAGTTGCATCTAGCTTAGTATTATTATGAAAATTAATAAGTGTTTTAGGCAAATAATTACTAACAATATCCTTAT
>CAYXFC010000134.1:0-3051 GCA_964464155.1 uncultured Pseudomonadales bacterium | reverse complement strand
CTGAGGTCTTTACTAAAATTACAAACTGGTGCATTTGAAGTTAGAATTCAGCATTCTGGCACTTACATTGACAGACTGCCAGTCTAAAAGTATACTAGACAAATATCATGTTAACTATGCTAACTTAAAGGAGAAAATTATGGATATCCGTGGTAATCAACCTATCGATGATCAAAATCCGGAAGCCAAAAGACAGGTTTTAGAAAAATATACTCAAAATTTAACTACTTTAGCTAGAGAAGGTAAGCTGGATCCAGTGATTGGCCGCAACGATGAAATTCGTAGAGTAATGCAAGTACTATCAAGACGTACAAAAAACAATCCAGTTCTGATCGGTGATCCAGGGGTAGGCAAAACTGCTATTGCTGAAGGTTTGGCCCAAAGAATTGCCGATGGGGATGTTCCCGAAACTTTACAAAATAAAGATATTTTAGTCTTTGATTTAGCCGCCATGCTAGCAGGGGCCAAATTCCGAGGTGAATTTGAAGAAAGACTCAAAGCTTTACTTTCAGAGCTTAAAAGGTCTCAAGGTAAATATATTTTGTTTATTGATGAACTACACACGCTTATGGGAGCAGGAGCAGCCGAAGGGGCTGTAGATGCTTCTAACATGCTAAAACCCGCGCTAGCTCGTGGTGAGCTTAGAACTATCGGGGCAACAACTATCAAAGAATATCGCCAATATATCGAAAAAGATGCGGCGTTTGAACGTCGCTTTCAGCCTGTATTAGTAGATGAACCTACAATTGAAGATTCTGTTGCTATCCTGCGAGGATTAAAAGAAAAATACGAAGTTCATCATGGAATCAAAATAGCCGATGACGCTTTGATTGCGGCTGTTAATTTATCAGTAAGATATATTACTGACCGACAACTACCAGACAAAGCAATTGACTTAATTGATGAAGCTGCAGCTAGATTAAAAATAGATTCTGAATCTATGCCCACGGCATTGGATAAACTGCAACGGGAAATCACCCAGTTAGAAATTGAGCAAAAAGCTATTGAAAAAGAAAAGGATAAAGCCAAACTGGAAAAAATCAAAAAAACTTTAGCAGATAAGAGAGAAGTTTTTTCAGCACAAAAACAAGTTTGGCAAAAACAACGTGATATTTTACAAGAAATTAGAAGTAAACGTGCTGATATGGAAAAATTAAAAACAGAGTTGGACATTGCTGAACGTGATGTAGATTTGGAAAAAGCAGCTTCTATTAAATACGGTAAACTACCTCAAATCCAAAAAGAATTAAACGATATAGAAATAAAATATCAAAATATTCCAGAATCTCAAAGGATTGTTAAAGAATCCGTTACAGAAGATGATATAGCTAGTGTCGTTTCATCTTGGACAAATATTCCAGTTTCTAAGCTACTCAAATCTGAATCATCCAAATTAGCAGAACTTGAAAATGATTTACATCATAGAGTTGTAGGCCAGGATGAAGCTGTCAAAGCAGTAGCTTCGGCAATTCGGCGATCACGTTCTGGTTTGTCTGATGAAAATAGACCACTTGGTTCATTTCTGTTTCTATGTCCCACTGGAGTAGGTAAGACTGAGTTGGCCAAAGCCTTGGCTGAAAATCTATTTAATGACGAAAATGCCTTAGTTAGAATTGACATGAGTGAATATAGCGAACAACATAGCGTAGCAAGGTTAATCGGTGCTCCTCCGGGCTATGTAGGTTTTGAAGAAGGGGGGCAATTGACAGAGCAAGTAAGGCGCAAACCATTTTCGGTTGTATTGTTTGATGAAATCGAAAAAGCTCATCCTCAAGTTTTTAATACTTTTTTGCAATTTTTGGATGATGGCAGATTAACTGATGGCAAAGGCAGAACAGTTAATTTTAAAAATACTGTTATTATAATGACTTCAAACTTGGGAGGAAATCTAATTCAGGATTATTATGCCAATGTAGAGACAGGTCGCAACCTGTCTCTACCAAATAATAAACGAACTGAAATGGAGGCTAAGGTAATGGAAATTGTGCAACAAAGTTTCCGACCTGAGTTTATTAATAGACTAGATGATATTATTATTTTTTCTAGCTTAACTACTGCAATGCTTGTTAAAATTGTTGACTTACAGCTAAATATTGTTAAACAGCGTTTGGCTAAACAAAGTATAGTCTTGGAGATTTCACAAGACCTTAAGGAGTATTTGACTAAAACTGGTTTTGATCCGGTTTTTGGAGCCAGACCTCTTAAGCGCCTCATTCAAAGTGAAATCTTAGATGAACTAGCCATGTTAATTATCGAAGGTAAAATCAGTAAAAAAGTTAAGCTTGATTTGAAAAATGGAAAAATCATGATAGGATAAAAATATGGGAACTCACGAAGCAATTTTAGATGGTTTAGGTCCTAGACCAGATTATGCGACAGCCCGTTTTGTTATGCGTACTCTTTATGCTATGGGTGAAGACATTGATTTAGCATCTGCATTGAAATGTGCATATAGTCTGTTCTTCTTAACTATGATTACTTCTGAAGGATTCACTCTTCAATCAGTAGATCGCGATGGTAGAACAGAAGTCGAATTAGTCCCTGTTAAAAAAGATTAATTAATCGCCCACTATCAAAGTAAGCGGTTATTTGTTAGTTTAGAAGTATAATGTAGTGTAAAACTGATCAAGTCTATTACCTAAAAGCGATAGTTGGAGCACCTTGTTCAGCTAATAATTGCAATAAAAACCAAAGTTCTCGGCCGTTTCCCATATTATTTTGCATTCTTGCCAGTTGGTATTGATTATCAACATAATCCAATCCCTCTATAATTAAATCAGATAACTGGTCTGATGTTATTTGCCCTTGTTGTAAAGAATTAATCTGTACTTGTTGATCATTATTAAGATCAAAATAGGAAACCCAGTCGCCACCCATAATAAGCCTGTCTATAAATTTGAGCTGGTGCGTGTTATCTAATGTATGCAAAACTTCGCGCTTAGTTACATACCACTCCATTTGCGCCCTAACTGAAGAATCTTCGAATTTAATTCCCCCAGGACGCGACATAGTATAAGCTTGTGGATCAATATAATGTTCAGCTTCTTTATT
>CAYXFC010000133.1:0-3087 GCA_964464155.1 uncultured Pseudomonadales bacterium | reverse complement strand
GCGCTTTGCGCCGAGGCAACATCCTTCAATTTCGCTGAATGTAAAACTTGGCGGAAGGGGCGAGATTCGAACTCGCGATCAGCAATGCTGATACCGATTTTCGAAATCGGCGCACTAGACCAACTATGCGACCCTTCCGTTTGTGCTCCCAGCAAGAATCGAACTTGCATCTTAGGTTCCGGAAACCCACATTCTATCCATTGAACTATGAGAGCAATTTTCAACCTTGCTTGTTATATAAATCTTTCAAAAACTACAAACACCAGGTACTATAGCTGTTATTATACCTTAATTTATCTAGTAAAGTTCTTATTTTAGATATAAAATATACATATGAACATTTTTGCGCTTGATGATTTTAAGTTTCCTTATTTGGATCTAAAGTTTCCCGGTCAGCATAGTGAAGAAAGAATTTTGTTTATCACTAGAGAAGGAAAAATTATATTAAAACTAAAATTAATCGCCTCTGCCATAGTTTTTTTGATGCTTTTAATTTTGGGGATAGCTATTTTGAATAACCTTTCTTTCTTGGGGTTTGATTTCAAAGTTTTAACTATGCCATATTTGCTAGTTTGGGGAATAGCTTTTATCTTTATTTTATGGTGGATTTACCGAGTCTGGCAAAAAACTATTTTTGTCATTACTACCAGAAGGTTAACTAAATTTATTCATACTACCCCTTGGTCTAGATATCAAATGTCTCTAGGGTTGGATGCGATTTCTGATACCGGAGCCTATCATAAAGGTTTTTTTCAAATGTTATTCGGATTAGGTTATTTTGTAGCTAGATCACCAGCTGGAGCGGTTAAAAATTTTAAGATTATTAATATTAGTTTTGCAGAAGATTTACATAACTATGTTAACAAATTATTGTTTGTTTTTAATGAAAAAAAAGGTGATCTGGACAAGTTCAGACCTTTCATTCCAGGTTTAAAAGGTGAAACAAGAGACGAATATGTCCGTAAAGTAGCTCCGCAGTTTAGTAAGCCAAAAAGAGTATTACCGCAAGCAGAAGGAGAATATTTGTCTGGGAACACAACTAAACAGCTACCTCAATAATATGGATACTAAACAAGAATTTTCAGCTGGTGGAGTGGTCTTTAAGAAACCACAAAGTAAAGATAATAAAATAACAACAGTTTTTCTACTAGGTAAACACTCAGGTTATCACAAATGGGTTTTGCCAAAGGGTTTGATTGAGGCAGGAGAAATTCAAGAACAGACAGCTATTAGAGAAACAGAGGAAGAAATGGGAGTGGTAGCTAAAATTGTCAAATCAGAGCCTATATATGTCGAAAAATATACTTATACCGCTGACTATAAAAAGGCCTCTGATATTTCACTAGAGACTCCGCAAAGCACCCGCAGGATCAAACAGTATCAAGAGGCAGGAGGGAAATCTGTGTTAGTTAAAAAAACCGTCACTTTTTATCTAATGGAATGGGTTTCTGGTGATCCTGTCAATGATCATGGTTGGGAAATGAGTGAGGCTGGTTGGTTTGATTTTGATAAGTGTATGGAAATGATGGGATTTGAGGGGGAAAAAGAGGCATTAAAAAAGGTAATAAAATCATTTTAAGATTATAAGATCAATTCTAAATCTACTTAATCTATTATTAGATTTTTTTTAAGTAACTTAATTTAAGTTATTTAAACTTTTTTTATATACGATAAAAATCACTCTAATTCTAATCAATACCTTCCTTTATAAAATGGCATTAAATATATATCCCATGATCATAATTCCGGTTAAGGTAATTCCAAAAAAGAGCGCTAAGAGCTGCCACCTCATTACTTTTTTTAGGATCATGGACTCAGGAATTGATACGGTCACAATTGCCGTCATAAAGGCTAAGGCAGTTCCTAAAGGGACACCTTTGCCTACAAGAGCCTCCATTACCGGAATAACACTTACGGAATTTGCATACAAAGGAGAACCAAGTAAGGTAGCAATTGGGACGGCATACCAGGATTTAGCTGCTAAATACTTTTCAACGAGAGTTGCAGGGACAAAGCCATGAATTAAAGCGCCAATTCCAACCCCCAAAATCACATAGGGAAATATTTGCTTGGTTATTGCCATGCCGTCTTTCCAAAAATACTTAACCAAATCTTTAAAAGGCAAAGCATTCCCCCCATGCTCTATCTCTACATCCTGACGGGATTTAAACTTTAACAGTTCCGGTTTTACCCACTTTTCTACCCCAAGCTTTTGGATTAAAAAGCCGCCTAACATAGCAATAATGATCCCAACCACGTTATAGATCACCGTTACCTTCATTCCAAACATAGCCGGGAATAAATAAAGGGATGATTCATTGACTAAAGGAGAGCTAATTAAAAAGGCAAAAGTGACACCCAGGGGAATACCAGCACCGACAAAACCGATAAAAAGGGGAATTGAGGAACAGGAACAAAAGGGGGTAATAATTCCCAGTAGTCCGGCAAAGAGGTAATCCAGACCGTACCAGCGCCTTTTTGTTAAAATATCCCGTACCTTTTCCATGGGAAAGTAGTAACGGGTAATTGCCATTACATAATTTATTACTATCAGAAGTAATCCAATCTTAATAATATCGTAGATAAAGAAATTAATCGCATCTCCCCAATAAGAGTGAGGAGTTATTTTAAATAGCTGATAGGTGACAAGATCTGCAAATGCTTGGACAGGAGAAAATATATCCATACTTAGCAGTTGCCTCCACAGTTACAGCCACCAGTCTTGAGGGCATTACCTTTGCTAACCTCGGAAATGACTGCTTTAATTTTTTCTATATCAGGCACAAAGCCAACTAAAGCCGGTTTACCATCAATAGCCAGTACCGGACTAGACATAACACCCATTTCTATGATCTTGGAAACGTCAGTATTGTATTCAACTTCCTGTTTTAAACCTAATTCTGCAACCGCTTTAACAGTTAACTCATGTAATTTTTTACAAGTTGGGCAACCCGAACCTAATACTTGAATATTCATATTTATCCTTTCATTGGAAATATTAATAACATTACTATTTAAACTTGCTTTGATAGCCTGTTTGATTAAATCAACCGGGATATCTTCATATATATCCTGATCTTGATTTAT
>CAYXFC010000132.1:0-3111 GCA_964464155.1 uncultured Pseudomonadales bacterium | reverse complement strand
ATTCGTGTGGTGCCGACTTTTAACTACAAAGACAGTTGCACATACTACTATTGCATAAAAAACATTGAAGAATTTATAGCTACACAGAGAGTGGAAGGAACTTTTGGGGGGTGGCAACTTGGTACACCAATTAGAGAGCTCGAAGAAAATGAAGAGCCACAAGGGGTGTCGGCACCAACAAACAGTTTTAATCGTAAGGCATGGGGAGAGAACTGGAAAGAATTTCAAAAAAAAGCCTATGAGTATAGTCAACTAGATGACTATGAATATTTTATTAAAGTTGATATCGCCAATTTCTATGACTCAATTAACCTAATCACACTTGAAAGAAAGCTTCGAGCTTTAATACCAAAAAACAAATGTCACATATTGGACCTTTTATTCACTTTTCTAAAAGGTTGGAACAAAAGATTCGAAGGTTATGCAGAAAAAACCGTAGGCATACCCCAAGATGAAATTGGCGATTGTTCTAGAATCCTTGCCAATTTTTTTCTGCAAGATTACGACCAAAGAATATACGAACTCTGCAGAGAAAATGATTGTAAATATTTAAGATTTGCAGATGACCAACTAATAATGGCGAAAAATAAACGTTCTGCAGACATAATATTAAGTCATACATCAAAAGAGTTATTCAAAATCAACCTTTATCTTAATTCTGCAAAAATATCTCGCATAAAATCTAAAGATGATTTTAATAATTACTGGTGTTTTGAGCTATTTGATTTACTTGCAGAAAAAAATAATAAGGACAACATCAACAAAGCAGTGAAGCTTTTTTTTGAAATGTCAGAAAAAGACAAGCTATTTATTAAACATTCAGCTTTAAGAAGAATTTTAAATGTTAACTTCAAACTAATAGAGGCCCCATTGCGCTATAAGCTATTTGCAATGATTTATGAGGAATATTTTTTATCAAATACAGATATTTGGTATATGAATAAAATCGCCAAAAACACAGATGACAAAGAGGAGCTCTATAATAATTTAGATAACTTAGCCCAAACATGCTTGCACAATGCTTTTCACTATAACTTGCTAAAATTCAATAAGAGATGGAGACCTGATAAAGATAATCAGTACCTGCTGGATAAAATAAATGAATTAAAAATCTAAATTTATAATGGGTTTAATCACTTAACAGCGTGTATGCGGTTCATTTCATTCGCCCATATTTGGCAGGTTTACCGCTTCGCGATATTATAAACCTGCAAAACATCGCATACACGCAAACGTTAGACGATGTCAATTCCCATCTTTTCCCTCCCCAACCACCTCCCCGTCCATGACCTCTCGCACTTAATCAAATCTCTCGGCAAACCAGCAAAAATTAGCTCACCCCCACGACTACCTCCTTCAGATCCTAGGTCAATAATCCAATCACTTTGGGCAATGACACTTAAATTGTGTTCGATGACAATAACACTATTACCTTGATCAACAAGACTATTTAATAGCTTGAGCAAAACCTCAATATCGGCCAGATGCAGTCCGGTAGTTGGCTCATCAAAAACATAAATATTGCCTTTTTTATGCAGAAAACTAGCAATTTTTAGCCTTTGAGCTTCACCGCCAGATAGCGTGTCTAATGTTTGACCAAGAGTCAAATAACCTAATCCGACTGAGGCTAAATTTGACAAACGCCTGCTAATTTCTTTATTGTTAAAAAAGTTGAGAGCTTCATCCACCGTTAACTGCATCACTTCATAAATATTTTTTTGACTTAATTTATATGACAAAGCCAGCTGATTAAAGCGCTTGCCACCACAACTTTCACAAGTCAGATTAACTCTGGGCATAAAGTGCATATCAATCCGCTTAAAGCCAACGCCTTTACACGCTGGACAAGCTCCCAATGAGTTATAACTAAATAGACCGCTGGGAACTGCGGCTGATATTTTGGCAAATTCACTGCGGATCAGACTTGAGATATCACAATAAGTCGCCACACTTCCCCGATACATTCGCCCTACGGCAGACTGATCAATCACAATAATCTGGGGATAGGTTTTGCAAAGTACTTCGCTTACCAAAGTGCTTTTACCAGAACCAGATACTCCGGTGACACTTACAAAAATTCCTAGAGGCACATCAACTGAAACATTTTTGAGATTATTAATACAAGCATTTTTGATGGTCAAGCTCGAAGTTGATTGCCTGACTGTACTTTTTATTTTTAATTGTTGCTCTTTAATATATTTGGCAGTTAAACAATTTGACTTGCTAAATTCCTTTGACTTACCACTAAAATTTATCTCTCCGCCCGCCGATCCTGCCTTTGGGCCCAGATCAATAATATAGTCAGCGGCCATTATAACGCTCGGATCGTGTTCAACTACCAAAACGCTGTTGCCTTTATCTCTAATATTTTTAAGTGTCGTAATCAAATTATTGACCTCACGGGCATGTAAGCCCACAGTTGGTTCATCCAAAACATAAATCAGCTGAGTCAGTTCGCTACCCAATTGTTTGGCCATTTTTACCCGTTGTGACTCACCGCCGGAAAGACTGCCAACTGGCTGATCAAGACAGAGATATCCCACGCCCACACCAATAAGTTGTTCCAAAACTAATAATATTTTGGCTTTAATACTGGAAGAAAGGGGAGTGTCAATTTGCTGAATAAACTTAAACACCTCTGTCAATTCCATTTGAGTCACTTGGGAGATATTTTTATCCAAAATCTTGACTGACAAAGCTTTTTCATTTAGCCTTTGGCCGGCACAAGTATCACAGGGCAACATATCAAAAAACTGGCTATCACTGCCCAAAGTTTTTTCCGACAAACCGCGCTTGTCCCGACGCCGTCTTATTATTCCAGTGACAATACCCTCGAAACTAAAGCTTTGGACAAAGCCGCCCTGATCTTCTTTAAGATCAAGTCGAGTGCTATAAAGCAGTTTATCTAAAGTTGCTTTTTCAAAATCTATGATCTTTTTATTCATATCAAACAAGCGGCTGGCTCTGATGATGCTCCAGCGTCTGCCACCCACCCGATATTCTGACTGTCTTATAGCTCCTTGATTGAGAGTTTTATCCCAATCAAAAAGTTTGGTCGGGTTAAGTTCCAGCTTTTGGCCCAAGCCGGAACAGGTTTGGCAAGCTCCTTCA
>CAYXFC010000131.1:0-3112 GCA_964464155.1 uncultured Pseudomonadales bacterium | reverse complement strand
TAGTAACGACAGCTTTACCCAAAAAGATTGAAGGTTTTGGTTTTTACCAAAATATTTGGGTATGTCTGCCTAAGTTTGCAGTTAGTCTGGCAGTTGCTCTGAGACGTAATCTAATTTCCTCTGCTTTTGAACGAGCTGCTGCTGTGGGTAAAGGTGAAAAAGCCGAACTACTTTATTCCTATGTTTCTTCTCATGAATTCCGTCAGCGGGTGGAGGCCTTGGTGGAAGTTTTCCAAGACATGCAAGGACAAATATTTAAGGAGCGAACGGCTTTTGAAAAAAGCTGGAAGCAAAGAGAAGCTCAAATGCAAAGACTTTTTGTCAATACAGCTGGAATGTATGGAGAGATGCAGGGCTTAGTTGGTTCCACTATGCCTGAGATTAAAGGATTGGAGTTAAATGGACAAAATCAGTTAAATGAAAAAAATAAATCAGAAAATAGTTTGTTTTAAGTTTCTTCGAGTTGCAATAATAACTTATAATATCTTTCATGTCTAATAAATATTTTATCTACACTTGGGGTTGCGCTATGAACGAAGCAGATTCTCAGCGTATTGCCGGCTGGTATGAAGTGCAAGGTTTTCAATTGGCTGACAAAATCGAAGAAGCCGATGAAATAATTCTTACCACCTGCAGCGTGCGCAAATCAGCTGAAGATCGAGTTCTAGGTTTAGTTGTTAATTTAGTCAAACAATTTAAAAATAATAAAAAGAAACCTAAAATAATTTTAACCGGTTGTATGTTGCATTATGGTGAAGAAAAGTTGCGAGAAATTTTACCAAACGTGGATGAATTTAAACATATTACCGAAATTGGCTTTGATCAACCTAGTGTGAGAAAAGATAAAAAACATGCTTTGATTCCGATCTCTACCGGCTGTAATTCTTTTTGTACTTATTGTGTAGTGCCACTAGCCAGAGGTCGAGAAAAATCAAGATCAGAAACGGATATTGTTAATGAGATAAAAAAATTAACCGAACAAGGTTATACGGAATTTACCTTGTTAGGGCAAAATGTAAATAGTTTTGGTTTGGAAAAAATCGGCATGAGTATGCGTAAAAGATTGGACAGCAATAAAATATTACCTAGTAATCGAAGTCAATATAAAGTTTTCAAAGGCGATCCACCCTTTGTTAAATTATTAGACAAAATTTGCGTTTTAGATAAGGTAAAAAAAATTAATTTCATGTCTTCAAACCCATGGGATTTTCATGATGAACTCATTTTTTGTATTGCCCGTAATCCTAAAATTAATCGTGAACTACATATTGCTTTACAATCTGGAGATGATGAGATTTTGGCTAAAATGAACAGGGGTTATACTGCTAAACAATATCTCACTTTGATTAATCAAATTAGAAAAAAAGTACCGCAAGTCAGTTTTACCACTGATTTAATTGTCGGTTTCCCTGGGGAAACCGAAGAGCAATTTCAACATACTGTGGATATATGCCGACAGATAAATTTTAATATTGCTTATATAAACCGATATTCGCCTCGTCCAGGAACAATTTCGGCTAAACTTTATCCTGATGACGTACATGATCTAGAGAAGAAAAGACGTTGGCAGATTTTGGATGAGATGATTAATAGGAAAGAATAATATTCTTTGATTAAGCGACGTTTTGCCGTAGTGAGGCGGAGACAAATATGGGTGGAGGTTCTAAACCAATATATACAGTGTTGTCCGACGAACGACTGAAAGGAGGAGAGGGCAGCGAGACTCTAGTGCAAAGCACGATAAAGTTGCAAGTCCACCTATTTAGTACAAGTTTTAATGGAAAAATCAATATCTTCTATTGATGGATTAAATTCCCCAATAGTGCGAATATTTTCGTCATTATCTACAAAAAAACACTTTGCTCCAAGAATTGGTTTACCAGAACCTTCCTGTACAAATACAACATACCAGCCATTCATATCTTGTTCTGTCTTAATTGATTGTGGTGGAAGATTATTATTAGGATAACTATTAAATTCTGGATAAGCAGTTTTCAATATAGAAATTGCTTTAGATTCAGATAAGCTGTTTTTACTATATTTTGTTAAATAAAAAATAGAGCCCACAATGAATATAACTATTACAAGTACAATAATGTAAAGATATTGATTTTTCTTCATAGTAAATTGAGTTAGTTGTAAGGTTTATTAAGTTTTTGGTTGTATTAGGTGGACTTACAATTTCAGCTAACGTTTTGGTATATTGGAAGTTTGCCGAACTCCTTAATTTTTATAAATCGTGTGAGGCAAATTTGGGAGAGGCAGATTTGACATTCCTTTGAAATTTATTTGCGTCAAATCCTCCGAACCCCATATACCGTGTTATGTGATGTAATTAAAAACTGGAATCTTTAGATATTCTATAAAAATAAATATTCGAACAGATAAAAGAAACCAGGACAATAAGATAAAAATCAAAAATTTCAAAAAAACCAGAAATTGTAAAATATTGATTTGGATCGCATGGCTTTAACACTGATATTGCGCAAATAAAGTAAGAGAAAAAGAAATTAATTACTGCGGAAAGGAGAAAGACTACAGTAAATAATAATATTCTTGGTCCACCCTGTTGTTTAATAATCTTGTTGCTAAAAACAAAATAAATAATAAATATTCCAACAGCTAATAATACTCTGAGCAATTGAAAAAGAAGATCCGCTGTGTAATTCATGCTTGAGGGTATTAAATTCTGAACAATTACCAAAGGAAATAATACAATTGCTAATATTATAAAAAAGATGAACGGTAAAAAAATTGTGGTTATGCCATAAAGAAGAATATACACCACAATTTCTGAAATTTTTGATTTTTTCATATTCATTTAATACAGTTTTTAACTATTTCATATACCGTGTTAGGCGAGGTATTTAAAAAATTATCTGTTGCTGGTTACATGGGATTTTCTTTTTAATTCCATATTGACTTGAATAACAACTTTTTCTTATACCTAAACATTGTTGTGTAAAAAGTTTTTGTTTTTTTATTCCTATGCAATCACAATTTAAACAGTTCGGTAGGGGTATTATAGCAAGAACAGAATGAATTATCAGCAATAACGATACTATCCCAAGTTCTAATTTGAAGTGCACCACTAGTTAGCGTATGATTCGGT
>CAYXFC010000130.1:0-3125 GCA_964464155.1 uncultured Pseudomonadales bacterium | reverse complement strand
GAGACAAATAATATTTTACTGGAGGGAAAATATTATTAATCTTATTTAGACTACTTATCTTAACCCACTGTAAATCTCCTTCGTAACATTGATTGAGCGTTTCTGGTTTCTTAGCTAAATTGACTTTGAAAGCAAAAACCTGATAATCTTCTTTTCTATCCAAATGTTTATGCCAGGCTAAATAACAAAAATGCAAGTCATCTTTCCCTATTTTAATCCCTGTTTCTTCTCTAAGCTCTCTAATAGCACAACTAGCAGGATCTTCGTTATTCTCAATATGACCACCCGGAACTAACCAAAAACCAGGAAAGGCTTTTTTAGCCATTGACCGCTTTAGCATTAGCAACTCATCTTTATAAACTACATAAATATCGGTAGTAAAAATAGTTTGGTAATCGTTTAGCATTCTAATAAGTTAAATTTCTTTCATCTTTAATAACTTCTTTATGTACCTTGTTTCTTTTGGAAATAAAGTTTAACAATGAAAAAACTAGCATAGCTGAAAACATAATTCCTATTACATTGATAGTAAATAAAATTAAAGCGGGATTTGAAATATGCAGATCAAGATTAGCCAGACCAATACCTACCACAGCTAAGGGTGGCACTAAAGATACACTAATCGCCACTCCAGGCAAAGTTTCATTAATATTGGGCTTGGCAATTGCAAAAGAGACAGCTAGTCCAGCAATTAGAGCCACTAAAACATTAAATAAATCTGGTTCAGTTCTTTTTATTATTTCGGTGGTAATGGTGATTTGTTGGAAAGAAAAAATAAAAGCTACCAACATAGAAATAAAAACTGCTAAAGCAACTGAACTAATAAGTGTTAATAATGAACGCATGATTAAATCACGATCAAAGATGATAACTCCCATTGCTAGGCTCAATACAGGATAAAGAACAGGAGCAATAAGCATGCTTCCAATTATTACGGCTGTATTATTTGATAACATTCCCAAAGTAGCCATGGCCACAGACAAAGCTACCATAAAGTAATAACTTTGCCTCGGAGAAGAATGTTCAATCAGTAGTTCTACCGCCCTATCTTTGGCTGCACCATCTACTTCGTTAAGTAGTTGTAATTTATTATCGTTACGATGTGAATTAAAAAAAAGAAAAGACATATACAACAGTAATTACACACTTTTAATGTAATTTTTAAGTCCCAACTAATCGGGATTAAGGAAATTTTATAAAATAAAGTTATCTTTATACTTTATAGCAACTTAGTTAATTGCTCAATATCATCTATCATTTGTAATTCACGGGCTTGCATTTTTTTTCTTTCTCTTTCCAGTCTGGGAATACCAATAAAATGTAAACCTGCTTGAGATGATGCCAGAAAGTCATTGAGGGTATCGCCCACATATAACATTTGTGTTGGCTTAATATTAAACTTAGCAAAGTAATTAATTGTGGGTTGAAAAACTTCCGGATCTGGTTTGTGAACCGTAGTATCATCTTCGGTTTGGATATGACAAAAAGTATTAACTCCAATACCACAATCCGTCACGTCTTTGTAAACCAAATGTTTACCAGCAGCACTTAATAAACCTAGACGATATTTTTTTTGTAATATCTTTAGGCTAGCTATAGTACCAGGATAAACTCCGTTAGGATTATTTTCTCTAATAACATGGAAATTTTTAATAATATTATCCAAATCATCACACTGACGAAATAGAAGTTGCATAAATTCCCGATATGGAGTTCCATAAAGTGCATCAATATCACTATCGCTTATTTCTAAGTTATAGAATCGTTTGGCGGTAGTCTTGAGTGTATTATATTGAGTCTGGCGGGTTTGAGTTAAGGTATCGTCGAGATCGAAAATAATAGCTTTGAGCATAACTGATTAATTTGTTTCAAATTTCTTTATAAACCGTTCAGCAAAAGTTTTGCTCATTAATCTATAATCTTTAAGTTTATGATATCCGTGACCAGCTTTATTTATAATAACTAGATTAGAGTTATCAATAATCTTCGACAATTTTTTACTTTGTATAATCGGTACCTCGTTATCAGCATCACCATGTACAATCATGGTTGGTTGTTTAATTTTAATAGCAAATTCATAGCCATTATTTACCTGGGCGTCTAATAAAAACAAATAGTTTAACTTTATCAGTTTACCATCATCAATTATATTTATAACGCCATCTTTTTCCCATTTTTCTTTTGTAGTTAATAATTTTTCAATAAATAATGTTGTGCCTAGTAAATCAGATACTGGCGATTTTAGAGCTAAATATTTAATCTTTTTAGTTTTTGACGCTGCAATCATGCTAGCTAAACCCCCAAAACTTGAACCTAATAAACCGATATTTTTGTAGCCAAATTTATATGCCCATTGTACAGCTGTTAATATATTTCTTACTGTTTTGGTCACCGTCAGCATCTCAAATTCTCCTTCACTTTCTCCATGCCCAAACAAATCTATTCTAAACGTATCAATTGTAGCTTCAGCCAATAGTGATAATATTTCTTTAAAAGAGTTAGTATTTTTGTGTGAAGTAAAACCATGAACTAAAATCACAATGTTATTTTTATCCGCATTAACAGTGTTTAAAATTCCGACAATATGTAAACCATCTGATTGAATTAATGTTATTTTTCCCCCCATATTTTTGAATTTTATTATTTATTTGAAATTGTGTTCCCTAGCTTCCCCCACCCCACCTTGCTGCAAAAAAGATAATTACCAAAACAATAATTCCTACTTGTACATATTCGCGTACGGTTTGAGGGAACAAGCGATCCAAAAGTGCTTGTTGGATGATACCTAAGCCTACATACATGATAGTAACCAGGAAAAGTGATGCAATCACAATAGACACTGGCCACATGCTAATAAAAAGGGCTCCCTGCGTTAACACCCAAGCAAGAATAAGCGAATACCATAAAACTGGTTTTTCTAATTTTTCATCCAAAGTTGAACTCCAAATAGCTTGTAAAATTAGAGGAAAAGAAATAGGAAATACCAATAATGCATTGATCCATGGACTTAGACGAAAAGAAAAGACAGTATCAAATAACAAAAAAGAGATAAAAAGACTGAAAACAAAACCTGAGGCTTGAGCCGCTCGCAGTAGCTGAATTGTTCTCAATGCTCCTACTACAAA
>CAYXFC010000129.1:0-3185 GCA_964464155.1 uncultured Pseudomonadales bacterium | reverse complement strand
TTTTGGAAAAAGCAATTAACTTAAGGCCTGATTTAATTTACCTCGATTTATTAATACCAAATCGGGATGGGTTTAGATTATGCCAAAGTCTTAAACAGCATCCCGTGACACGTGATATTCCGGTAATTTTTCTTACAAAACTAGGTAATATGGAATTTGTTAACAAAGGAATCAATTTAGGTGCTGCCGATTATTTATTAAAAGCAAGTACGAACAGTCAAAAATTGTTGAATATTACCCGTAAACATTTAATTAGTATTTCCGCCCGTTTCCACGACCAATTGCACTAGTTTATTTAATCTTTTTAATTCTATTTAACAGATATTCCCGCTCGTTTTTACTACTATCTTCCATTACCTCATTAAATAGTTGTTGTAAAATTTTCCCTACTTTTGGACCAGAGTTAATGCTCAATTCTTCCATAACATCTTTACCGCTAACTTTAAGATCTTTAATTTGCATGGGAGTATATAAAACTGCTTCAATCCGATCATTGAGTTCCTTTAATCTCCAAGATGTTTCTGGCGAACCCCCTCCTACTCTATCACCCATTCTAAGTCTCATCATGTCTTTAATATTTTCCAATCCGACTTTACGAACGAAACGCCGAATTGCTGCATCTGTCATATTACTATCATAAGCAAACATATGATATCGAGTTAGAATATAAAGTCTTTCTTGATCAAGATTAGACAAATGTAGCCGATTACCAATTTGTTTGGCAATTTTGCCACTGATTACTTCGTGTCCATAAAAAGTGATTTTACCTTGGTCTTGCCTAAAAGCTATGGGTTTGCCACTGTCATGGATTAAAGTTGCTAGTCTCACAACCGGATCTTTTGTAGGACACGCACCCATGGCATCAACACTATGGTGCCAAACATCTTTAGTATGATGACCCGCCTGTATCACTCCAACCGTTCTCTCCATCTCAGGCAAAATAAAATGTAATAGTCCAGTTGATAGCAGTAATTTCATCCCATCAACCGCAAAATCAGTAATAATTAACTTCATCAGTTCATCACGAATCCGTTCCCAAGCTATTTTACTAATTAAAGGAGCATTTTGTTTAATAGCGTCCAAAGTTTGAGGATCAATATTGAAACCCAGTTGGGCTGCCATTCTTACTGCCCGCATCATCCGCAATGCATCTTCACCAAAACGTTGATTCGGATCACCAACAGCTTTAATTAATTTTTGATCCAAATCTTTTTTACCATTAAATAAATCAATCAACTCATATTCATCCGCTTTAATTAAACGAAGTGCCATAGCATTCATAGTGAAATCTCGCCTGGTCAAATCTTCTTCAATAGTTTTTCCCCACGTTACAAAATCAGGTCTACGAAAATCACTGTAAGAACCTTCGCTACGAAAAGTAGTTATTTCAAAAACGTCAGATAATTTCAAATGATCTTTTTCCAGATCATAATTTGATAAATTAAATTGTTTTATTAGTTCTTCTGCTGTCACTCCTACGGTTCCAAACTGATTATCATAGAAAGACTCTGGAAATAATGCTTGAATTTCTTCTGGTTTAGCATTAGTGGTAAAATCCCAATCTTTAACTCCATTTCCGTTACTGGACAAAACATCTCGTACCGAACCGCCAACAACATAGGTTGAAAAATTACTGGACTCTATCAAGCTTAGGACTTTTTCTACTAAAATAGGTAAGAGTAATTTCATATTTGTATTATAATCAAGGTTAGTAAATAAATCTAATTAAAACTGTGCCCAATTATAACGAATCCAGTGAGTTTGGTGAAACGCTCAAACCAAGTTCTCCTCCACCTACGACTACTTATCTTACTTTAGCAAAAGCGATTGAATTTGGAGAGTACGATTCTTTGCATTTAGCGATGTTTGAGGAATGGCATCAACTTTCTACTCATGCCCAGTTTGAACTAATCAAACAAGCTTTACGAAACCGTACCAGACAATTATGGATGCAATGGGCGGAGGTTAATAATTCTATCGACTTTAGTAAAAAACCCCATTTGCATCAGGCTTTAAAAAACATCGAACAACAAATCAAGATTTTAGAACAAGATCGTGAACGGTTGTATGTAGAATATTCTCAAGTTTAAGTAACAAATAGTTATTGCTCCAGTTAACAATAATATTTTATGACCAAAAAATGGCTAATCAAACACCAAATTCCCCAAACAACTAAAAATCGTCAAGAGGCCATTATTGATATTTTACTTAATAATCGAAACCTTAAGACTAAATCTTTGCAAAAAGAGTTTTTTCAAGATATCAATCCACATGATCTGACACCTAAAGAAATCGGTATTGATCCCAAGCAGCTTAAAGTAGCTCTAACTAGACTTAAAAAAGCCAAACTTAATGATGAAAAAATTATTATTTATGGTGACTATGATACTGATGGGGTTACCTCAACTGCTATCATGTGGGAAACTCTAAATTATCTTGGATTTGCTGTTTTACCTTTTTTACCGCATCGGGAAAAACATGGTTATGGAATTAAGTCTAAATCTATTGATGATGCCGTAAAAGAACTTGGTAAACCCAAATTAATGATTACTGTCGATAATGGTATTGTTGCCTTTGAAGGAGCTAAACACTGCCAAGATTTAGGTATTGATTTAATAATCTGTGACCATCATGAAGCCATTCCAAATTCAAACAAATTTCCTGAAAATAAAAATCTTAAAAAATTCCCCGATTGCCTAGCTACTATCCATACTACCCAAACAGCCGGAGCTGGAGTTGCCTATTTTTTTGCTAAAGAAATACTAAATTTTTTCCAACCAGACGAAAATCACAACAAATTTTTGAATCAATTAGTAGAACTGGCAGCCATTGGAGTTGTAGCTGATATAGTGCCTTTGATTGGCTCTAGCAGACAGATAGTTAAATATGGCTTAAAATTGCTGCCCAAAACTACAAGACCAGGTCTCAAAGCATTGCTGGCTGAAGCCGAAATTGACCCAGCTAAGCCTTTAACTACTTACCATATAGGCTTTATTTTAGCTCCCAGACTTAATGCTAGTGGCAGACTGGAACATTCTATAGATTCTTTGCGCTTACTTTGTACGCGCAAACAGGAAAGAGCGATTGAATTAGCTTTTCATCTAGGACAAACTAATAGACAACGTCAGGAGTTAACCAATGATAATTTGCAGCCCATTATTGATTCAATTAGCAAGCAAAAGCCA
>CAYXFC010000128.1:0-3214 GCA_964464155.1 uncultured Pseudomonadales bacterium | reverse complement strand
GGTTTCTATTTGTACATACCCATTGGAAAAAGTAGAAAAGACTGTAAAAGCTAATCGTAAAATTGGTTTGGGAGTTATGGGTTGGGCGGATATGCTGGTACGTTTAGGTGTTGCCTATAACAGTAAAGAAGCTTTAGATTTGGCAGAGAAAATTGCCCAATTTATTCAAACAGAGGGCCGCAAGGAAAGTCAAAAATTAGCCATGGAAAAAGGAGCTTTTCCTAACTGGCAAGACAGTTTATGGCAAAAACAAGGTCTCAAACCGATGCGCAATGCCACTATTACCACTATTGCTCCAACGGGATCTATTGCTATGGCAGCAGCTTGTTCCTATGGAGTTGAACCTCATTTTGCTTTAGCTTTTTACAAACAAGTAATGGGAGGATATAAATTACCAGATATGAATAGTGATTTGCTTAAAGCCTTGCAAAAAGTGCATTTAGCAGACAATGGTGAAATCCAATCAATTATGGAAGCTGGCTCTATTCAACATCTAGAACAAATTCCTTTAGCTATTCGTAAAGTTTTTGTGACAGCGCATGATCTTTCTATTGAAGATCATATAAAGATGCAGGCAGCTTGGCAAAAATACACTGATAATGCAGTATCCAAAACCATCAATATGCGACATGATAGTACGGTAGCTGATGTAGGAAATGCATTTATGATGGCCTGGAAATTAAAACTTAAAGGTATCACAATCTATCGCGATGCTTCCAGATCCACTCAAGTATTAAATGTTGGATCTGTCAACAATACTAAAAAATTTCAAAGTAATTTATTTAACAAAATCGGTAAGACCATAACTTCTAAAAAATCTGTCAACTTGTGTCCCCAATGTGGTGGCGCTTTACAAGTTCATGAAGGTTGTAAATCTTGTGCTTCCTGTGGGTTTGCGGCGTGTAGTCTCTAAAACCCTCCTACCACTGTAATTTTCCCTTTGATTGGGGGATAAGGATTATAGCCTTCCAGAGTGAAATCCTCGAATTTGAAATCATTAATACTCTTTATTTTGGGATTAATTTTCATAGTCGGGAATTTGCGTGGTTTGCGTTTAAGTTGCTCTTTTACCTGTTTGAAATGATTATGATATACATGAGCATCCCCAAAAGTATGAATAAATTCACCTGGTTTATATCCAGTAATCTGAGCTAGCATAAGAGTAAGTAGAGCATAACTGGCAATGTTAAACGGAACACCCAAAAACATGTCAGCACTTCTTTGATAAAGCTGCAGTGAAAGCTTGTCACCTGCGATATTAACATGGAAAAAAGTATGGCAAGGTGCAATAGCCATTGACTCATCCCGAGCTGGTGCCATTTCGTAAATATAGCCACAATTCCAAGCTGAAATAATATAGTGTTTTTTCTGTGGTTCTTTTTTCATTTTTTCCAGCATCCAAGCAATTTGGTCAATATGTCTACCATCTCCAGTTGGCCAATTTCTCCACTGCACACCATAAACCGGGCCGATATCACCCCATTTTTGGGCAAATTTATCAGAAGCTTTGATTTTATTAGCAAATTCTTTGATATCCATTTTAGGTGTGTCACCTTTTTCCATTGCTATTTGATAATTTTTATAAGCCCAGTCATCCCAGATATGGACATTATTATCGACTAAATATTTAATATTAGGACTACCTGATAGAAACCAGATTAGCTCATGAATAATGCCACGCAAAAAGACTTTTTTGGTAGTTAAAAGAGGAAAACCTTTGGACAAATCATAGCGAGTTTGCCTGCCAAAAACAGAGCGTAGTCCCATACCAGTACTATGACTAATTTTTTCCACACCATTTTGCATAATATCTTTTAGTAAATCTAAATATTGATATTCGGGATGTCTGGGTCGAGGCATAAGGTATAGTTTTAGGAAAAATATTCCTAAAAATTGCATTTAACTTATTAAAGATGGTCTTACTTTAACAAGAGCAAACTTAAAAGTCAAAACTCAAATATTAGCAAATAACTAAAATACGCTAATGCTAGATTTCTCCTCACAATGTTTGTCGAAATGACAATAAAATCTAATTAAGGCTAGTACTTTTATAGGTCATGTCGAGCAAAGCGAGACATCTAGCGAGTGAAACGAGCGTACGCTTCGCTAGATTTCTCGTCTCGGCATTTCGTTTTACTCAAACCTCGCTCGAAATGACTGCAAATTTACCTTCTGTTTGTAAATTTAATTACCATGTGCTTACTATCAATGTTATACTTTCTCATATGGAAGTAATATTAATCGCCGCTATAACCGCAGATGGTTTTATAGCTCAATCTCAAGATCAAGTCTCTACCATTTGGACTAGTAAAGCCGATCGAGCTTGGTTTGCCCAAAAAACCCGCGAGATTGGGGTAGTTGTGATGGGTAAAAATACATATAAAACTATCGGCAGACCTTTACCTGGGCGTCATAATATTGTCTACACTAGCAATCCAGATATTAAAAACAGAGACCCCCAAATGGAAAACTTAGAATTTACTAATTTGGATCCCACAAATTTGATAAAAGATTTAGAATTGCGGGGCTATACACAAGTAGCTATCTGCGGCGGAGCCTCAATTTATACCTTGTTTATGCAGGCAAAATTAATCACCAAAATGTTTTTAACCATAGAACCAGTATTTTTTGGACAAGGAATTAAGCTTTTTAACCAAAGTTTAGATGATATAAATCTGGAATTAATTGAGAGTAAAACATTAGGTGAAGAAGGGACAATATTATTAGAATACAACTTGAGTAAATAATTTTCTCCAACATAAAAATTTAACTTAATATTCATTCCTCGTTCAGTAATATTTCTTGTTGATTCATTATAATATATTGTTACAATACAGACTTCTCTATATAGTATGTATCCAAATAATATGACTCACGAACAATTAACACCTTCCTTTGCAAATACGGGCAGCGATACACAACCGATAAAAGAAAACTTTTTTTCTAGACAGTCCTGTAGAAGTGATTCTATGAGAGCAGAATGGGAAGCATACTTAAGAGGTAAATACACCCCAGAAGAGGCAAAATTTAAGTTTAACCATCAAGCTCATGAAGAAAACCCGCCAGATCCAGAATTTCTTCTCAGAACTAGAATATTATCTCCAGGCGAAGAAGTGACTTTAGTTGAACTTCCTGATTGGGCAGTATAGCTCGAAATTGCAAAACACAAAACCATGTATAATAACAGCCATGAAAACATGGCTGGTTGTGTTAT
>CAYXFC010000127.1:0-3229 GCA_964464155.1 uncultured Pseudomonadales bacterium | reverse complement strand
GACCGCTATTATCTCCGCTACAAAGACTGCTGTTAGCTACAGGAGGGTCGGTACCCTGACAGGAATAAGAGGAAGTACTACAAGTCAGACAGCGTATATAAGTTCCCTTATCACAACCATTAGGGCAACAAATAGCTTCAGTACCACAAGTACAGCCTGTTTGATCGGATGCTCCACAATCAGTACTAGGACAAGTACAGGAACAAGTTGAACATCCCATAGGAGGATTACATGAACATATTGTTCCATAACAAGTACCCCCACCCCAATCTGAACAACTCGTACAGGTTCCACATTGTGCGCTAACTTCTATAGAAAAAACAAACGAAATAAACAAAAAGAAGAAAACACAAAGCAATGTTGATAAAAGTTTAGATTTAAATCTATTCATGTTGGTTTAGTGATAAATTTATACTCTTAATTATCGATTATCACAATTAATTCTGGATTCAAATATGTATTATTGTATATTCCTACTACATCCAAAGTGTTTCCAAGATTTATCATATCTAAGTGAAATAAGCCTTTTTTAACAGTTTCTGGCATTTCATTTATATTATTTGCAACAAAAGATCTAGTCCCCACGGGTATTTTATCGTTACTTATATTAACAAGCATCATTTCATCCTCTGACCTTAGTGTCAGATAGGAGTTTTCATTTTTTACAACCTCGCCCATAAAACCAACTTTATTATAATTCATCATTCTTAATGGTTTATCTCCTGAATAAATGTTATTTTCAGATGATACTTGTGATTTCGGATTTTTGCTTTGAAACTGATTGGTTGCTTTTGTGGTATTTGTATTTGTTTTTATTTTTAATATGTAAAACACTGACCCAGCTTCTACAGCAGCTAACAAAACCACAATAAGAAGTATTTTCGTCAAAATGTCTTTCATATATACAGTATAACTGTTTTAGAAAATGAGAGTCAATGATAATTTATTAATATATCAATAACTATGATCTTTTTTGCTTATGGTGCAACCTCTTTCCAAGTATATTGGTAAAACTTAAATGCCTTTAAGTCGGTAGTCGTGGTTTTCAAAGCATTAATCATTTCATTATTTTGGATGAATAATTCCCCAGCATTGTTATTATCACTAAGAACCCGCCAAAGATTAACTCCCGTCCAACTAATTAAACCACCCTTGACTATTAATTGTTCACCATTGCTGTTATTTTCATCGTTATCAGTACTAATTGTTCCATCAGCAATATAGAAACCATGTAATGTAGTAACATCGTGATCTATAATTATTTCATCTTGAGCAATCAAAATCACAATAGCTCCAGTATTGGCAATAATATTAGTATTTATTTCAATTTTACCCTTATATAAAATTGCCACAGCTTTGTTAATGTTACCAGAAGCACTAACATTGAGAGTTGTTACCCCAGCTGGAGTTGTAATTTGATATATACCATCATTTAGAATAGTAAGATCAATTCCATTACTGTTAAGACTTAAATCAGTTTGATAATCAATTAATTTAGCATTCCAATAATCATAATTAAATTTTTTCCCGTTATACTCACCTGATTGAATAGCAACCGCTGAAGAACCAATTTTAGTAGGATCACCAACGTCCAAAGCTGAGCTTCCACCCTGCTGCCAGGTGGCAGTCCCACCCTCAGTAAATAAAGTCTGAGTATCTGGCACAACACTTTTAATTGCTTTTCCTTCATCCAAACTTTGATTATCCGTAAACACATTTCCAGTCTCTACTTGCCACCATGGAGTCTGACCAGCAGAACCTACTATAGAAAAAATGTTAGGACTACAAGAGTTTGTTGCATAATTAGGAGTAGTAGCTGAGTCAGGAATAGTTCTTTGGGTTAGGTAACGGAAAGTGTAACCTCCATCTGCTGGATAACTATAGACAATCGGTTTTATGGTGTCTCCGGATGGAGGAGATATTAAGGTTCCGGGAGGATCATAGATCCAATAATTATTTTTGTCAGGATATGTATACCTTCTTAGCCAATTACCTGCTCCATCCCAGATATCTAGGGCTGAATATTGGATATTTCCTCCCCAACTGGGAGTTAAAGTAGAACTTAGAGGCATAGTTCCACTCCTAGGATCAACATTTAATCCAGCGGTAGGTAGTTGGTAGTAAGTGAAGTTACAGTCACTACCACAATTCTCTCCTGCTTCATAGAGCAGTTTCCTGGCCGTAGTTACTGCAGGTTTTTGATAGACCACTCCATTTACTACTACATTGTATTGATTGTTTTGATATGAAGTTGCACTATAATCAATATTATTGTAGTAAGCACAAGTCCCCATTCCAGGATTAATGTTGTTGGGAATCTCAATACGGTAAGAGCTGCCATCGGGAACAGAAAAGGAATAACTACCATCTCCTGCTGTAGTAGTAGAGGTAGAACCGTTAAGTAAAACTGGAATATTAGCTAAACCTGTTCCAGATTCATTTCTGACTTTACCACCGACATCTCCCATAACTACACTTCCTTCATTAATTACACAATTATTTACAGAACTGTCACTATAAGAAACTCCAGCCACTGTATATTTTAGGTTGACGGTTAAAGGAGCAGTAGCTGCAGTATTGTAAGTATGGTTAGTAAAAACTACATTAGCTGCATCAGGAGGAGTCTTGGTGTAGTTAGGTACAGTTACTCCAACTCCATAGTTGAGAGTAGAGCTATAACTTAGGTCATTAGGACTAGCTAAGGCATTAGAAAAATTAACTGTTCCCGGCATAGTCAATGTCACAATATCTAAGCCATTAGCTTTACAGTCAGACAGTGGTCTAGGGTAAGCATAGAAGTTACAGGGGGTAGAACCAATACATCCAGGATATACTTGATTGGCATACACTAACTCAGTACTAAGCTTTGTTACCGAAGGATATTTATATTCTTTGTTAGTGGTACTGTCCTTAAATGGAGTTTGACTTGGAATAGAAATAGAAAAAGTCTCTCCATCACATAGACTAACTGTTTTAGCAAAATAACCATTATTATTACTGCTATCCGATCTAGTTACATCTGGATAACTTACACCAGTTTGATCATTTTGGATCAAAACTGAAACCCCATTAAGTCCAACACTTGTATCGAATTTGTTTAGAACATAACCATAAATTAAATTGTTAGCACAAGAAGGTGGAGTTATTATGGGTGTGGGTGTAGGTGTAGGAGTAGGAGTTATTATGGGTGTGGGTGTAGGTGTAGGAGTAGGAGTTATTATGGGTGTGG
>CAYXFC010000126.1:0-3241 GCA_964464155.1 uncultured Pseudomonadales bacterium | reverse complement strand
GATAATAGATGCAACAAGGGTGTATTAATCAAAATTAATAATTTAATTCAAGAGTCACCGAAAAAAAGCTATAATTTTATCAAGAAAATAAGTAATATTATAGATATTTACATTAAAAAATATCAGATAACCTTATATATTCGAAATACAAAAGCAAGTGATAAATCAATAATAAACCGGCTACGAAATAATTTTGTGGAAGTTATAACACAGGAGCCATTACAATCAATAATAAAAAAACGAAAAAATTTTTACATTAAAATCATTAAATTAAAACCATGAACAATAAAATTCTTATTGTAGGAATGAGCCCACTACCAAACGAAAAAGCAAGATATAACCACGCCGGAGGAATTAGATCATGGTTGTTTCTTGAAAAAATTATAAAAATATACAAACCATCAGATTTGGATATCTACATGATTTACAATAACAGTTTCTACAACAAACCATATGACGAAAATATTGTTAATAAAATTAAATATGGTGGATATACTATCAACTTGATTTCTGAAAAATTAGCACAGCAGTATCTAATTTTTAATGACTTAATTTCCCAAAATAATTATTCATCAATCCTTTCAATTAGTAGTTATCCAAGCTACATTATCAGTCTTGCTGATACTTCTGATGTTCCATGGTGGGCAGACATTAATGGAGATACAATTATTGAAGGACAATCAAAAACGTATACAGAAAATGACAATCAGTATGTTATCTATTTCCACAACATGCTCTCAAACATACTCAAGAAAGCAGATTATTTTTCTACTTGTTCAAATAGACAAAAATACGTTTTAATAGGAGAACTTTGTATGTTGGGAAGAATTAATAAAAATAATGAAGGAATTGATCTCGTATATGATATTCCCGAACCATATAACATTATTTCAACAAAGAAGATTATTAGACAGGAGTCTAATAAAGATAAATTTATAATTACTTGGATAGGAGGATACAACACATGGACTGATCCCGTTTGTTTATTTAAAGCGCTTATAAATACTTTTGAAAAAAACGATAACATAGAATACCACTCAACTGGCGGTGAAATTACAATACATACAACGAAATCTTTTAGGATTTTTAAAGGGCTTATTCAAAAATCAAAATTCATTAAAAAGTTTCACTTTTATGGATATGTTTCAAATCTCGAACTTGAAAAGCTAATTTACAAGTCAAACTTAGGTATTAATATCGATAGGTTCAACTATGAAGGCCTTATTGGTGCCAGAAACCGAATCAATACTTTTATTAGCCACAAAACGCCAGTTTTGTCATCTATACTGTCGGAAATATCAAAAGAGCTGAATGACAAAAAACTTATTCTTGGATATGAGACTGGAAATTATCACAACCTAGCTAATAAATTCTTGTGGGCTGAAAAGAACAGAAATAAGTTAAAAATTATGGCAGAAAAAGCATACTTATATGCTCAACAGCAAAATTCACACACCAACATCAACCAAACATTATCTTGGTTAAAATATCCACATAAGAGTAATCTCTCAATATTTCAAAAGAATACCCAAGAACCAATACAAGACTATATTTGCAAACCTCAAAGACGAGACAAACTCTTTCTTTATAACACGCTAAAATTTGGATATAAAAGAGCCATATATGGCCTCATTAATAATAAACCTTAAATCCATAATTAATCCAATTAAAAGATATAGGTAACATATTAGATAAAAACAATACCAATAATACACACAGAGAAATTATGTCTAATTTCATATCATTTATCAAGCCAGTCAAAATTATTACAAATATTATTGAATAAACATACAAGACCCTATTCCCAGATACAAAAATCGTTGGAGTAAACCACATCATACACAATGACCCCAATGCGGCAATTAACAATATTAAGAAAAATGTCTTTCTTTTCGAAATCTTTTCTAAAAGAAAAAAAATGTTTGTATAAAATAAACTCCAAAAAATATAAGGATACAATTTAACCAATAAAGCAACAAATCCTAACCTGTTTGCTGTATATTCAAGTGATTCCAGGTATACATCCTTAATAAACGTAAAATTATAAATCGTAGAAAAATCAATGAAGTAATTCATTAACAGCTTGTTTGCAAATATCAATCCCAGTTGCATACCCAAGAGTATTAGACATAACTTATTCAGTTTATATTTCTTAGCCTGTTTATATATCACAAAAACTGAAATATACGAAAAAACAATCAATTTATTCACGATAGAATCAAAAAACCAAAATATACCTACTTTTATTTTAGACGATAATGGTATTTGGTTGAAGCCTGGATACCAATGCTCCTCACTAATTAATCGAACCCTATTACCAGGTGACAACAAACTAATCAATAAACAAAAAAACATAAATACCATTAATGCTAAGAAGAAAAGCTTATTTTTTCTACCCATGAAAACTTGTAATACAATAAAACTGGTACAGATCAATAAAACAACCATACTAATTTGTTCGTTTGAGAAAAAAGCTACTATGATTGACACAAAAGAAAAAAATATTTTACTTTTACTGATATGTGAAATATTATAAAAATAATAATCAGTAAAAACAGACAATAAATACAAACCACAACTAACTGGTACAAGATAATAAGAACCTCCGTTAAACCAAAAAACTGCCGAAGTTAGAGTAGAAAAATATATTATTCCAAAAAGCAAAGAGGTCAACAGCCACAATTTCTTGCTAATTTTTCCACTAACAATTCTACAGATAGATGATATAGATAATAAATAACTTAACAATGCTAAAATCCTGTAAGACCAAATCCCAAAAATTGATAAGAAATACGACAGAGAATCTCCAACAAGCCTCCCAGACCAAGTCTTATATCTCATTACAATATACTCAAAATAACTGTATCTGGTCGTAAGTTCATAAAAATACCCGTCATCGTATCTTATATCTGTCAAAAACGCTTTTACTTGAAAAATCATGTAAATGACAAGTATGCTTGGAAACATATAAACTATGGAAGAAATAATATTTCTAACTATCTTGCGATACATAATCTAGTAATTGATATACAAAAATCTTATCATGGGTTTTCCGTTAAGTATATTTATAGAAATATACTGATCACTAATAGTGCTAATGACAGGTCTAAAATAAAAGCAAACTTTCTCGTTATTAAAATACGTTTTATTATCAAATTTTACATTTACCACTCCAAATTTACTTAGATTTTCACTGTTCAAATACGTTGTATGGTATATATTTTTACAGTCTGAATCCATT
>CAYXFC010000125.1:0-3256 GCA_964464155.1 uncultured Pseudomonadales bacterium | reverse complement strand
GAGCCAAGTCAAAAGCTTGGGATATCTCCTGGATTTGTCTGTTTGATTCACTAGATCCAAAATATATAGTAGCTCCGACTCCAATAGCTCCCATATTCCATGCTTGATCAATAGATGCAAACAATATTTCGTCATGCTTGTTAGGATAAGTTAGCAGCTCATTGTGGTTTATTTTGAGAATAAAAGGGATTTTGTGAGCATATTTACGTGAGGTTAAACCTAAAACTCCCAAGGAAGAGGTTACAGCACTACAACCACCCTCAAGAGCCAGTTTGACAACATTTTCTGGATCAAAATAATCTGGGTTAGCGGCAAATGAAGCTCCGGCGGTATGTTCAATTCCTTGATCGATAGGTAATATGGAAATATAACCAGTATTTGCCAATCGACCATGATCAAACAATTGTTGTAAATTGCGTAAAGTACTATTGTTGCGGTCACTATCTTTAAATACTTGGTCGACAAAATTAGAATTAGGTAGGGTTAATCTACTTTTTTCGATCGTGTGACATTCGTGAGCTAACAAATACTCTGCCTGGTCACCCAACAAATTAACTATATTGTCAAAATTCATAGTGTTAGTCCCGTTTGGCGGGATTAGGTAACTGTATAATACATTCAGTATAGATTATTGGATAAGAAGTAGAAAGAGGAGTTAATAAAATATAAACTTATCCACATTACATAAACAAATTATAATATACTATATTGACAATATATAATAACCATAGAGACCTATAACTATATATATGAAAACCTATAATAATACTAAAGTGATAATTGGACTTTCTGGAGGTGTAGATTCAGCAGTTTCTGCTTATTTATTAAAGAAACAGGGTTATGAGGTTAGTGCAGCTTATATACAATGCTGGAAAGAACCAGGATGTAGAGCAGATCAAGATAGAAAAGATGCTTTAAAAGTAGCATTAATTTTAGGTATACCATTCCAGGTGTTAGATTTTAGTCGGGAATATAAAGAAAAAGTTCTACAATATTTTTATCAGGAATATAAAGCTGGCAGAACACCTAATCCTGACATTTTATGTAATAGTGTTATTAAATTTGGCTTGTTTTATGATTGGGCGATCAAAAGCGGTTTCGATTATATTTCCACAGGTCATTATGCCAAGATTATTGATGGTTGTTTAGCTGTTCCTAAAGACAAAAAAAAAGACCAAACCTATTTTTTGTACCAAATTCTTCCAGATCGGCTCAAGCACGTTTTATTTCCACTAGGTGATTATCTTAAATCTGAGGTAAGGAAAATCGCTAGAGAAAACAAATTAACAATAGCTGAGAAACCAGATTCGATGGGAATATGCTTCGTGGGAGATATTAATGTTCCGCAATTTCTTAAACAAAAATTTGGTATTAAAAAGGGAGAAGTACAACTGTCGGATGGAACTGTAATAGGGGAGCATGATGGACACTGGTTGTTTACGATAGGAAAGAGAGGCAAATGGAAAAGGATAAATAAGATTCAAAATACAAAATTTAAGAATGATCAATTACCAAAATTGTATGTAATTGCAATTAAGCCTAAAGAAAATGTCGTAGTGGTGGGAGAGAGAAAACAAGCAGAGCGACAGGAATTTAACATTAATAATTTAATATTAAAGGATAAAAATTCACTTTCAAACGTTTTTGTCAGGATTAGGAATACTGGAGAATTATTATCAGCAAAAATAACCCTATTAGATAAGGATATATGGCAAGTTAGGTTAACAAAACCAGAATTTGGAGTCAGTCCAGGACAAAGCGCAGTAATTTATAAAAAAGTAAAAGGCAATGAATATATTATTTTAGGAGGAGGAATAATCCAATAATCAAGCATGACAAAAATCTTACTTTACGCTTTTAAGCCATTTGGTAAAAATAATCATAATATTAGTGAAGATGTATTGAATTATATCCCAACATCTAAATTGATTAAAAAAGTAATATTGCAGACCCATTTTGAAAAAATAACCTTTTTAGATTTAATTAATAGATATCATCCTGATATTATTTTAGGAGTGGGGCAATATCCAAAAGGTAACAAAATAAGAATTGAAACCAGAGCAGTCAATCAGTTTGGTAGCCTAAAAACTAAAAAATTTCAATCAATCGATTCTAAAGGACCAGGTTACCTTTTTACAACATTAAATATTAAACCTGATGTAGATTGTATTATTTCTGATGATGCAGGTGTGTTTGTCTGTAATTTTTCGATGTATGTTTTGTTAAAAGAATGTTTAGGTAAAAAAATCCGCTTTGGATTTATTCATATTCCTAAAAGATTTGACCAAGAAAAGGCAGTGAAATTTATTCAAAAAACTTTAGATTTAATTTGAGATATCATTTCTAATGATAGTTTCATATTTGATTTTAGATTATGTACTATCATTGTAGTAAGAATACCTGCAGCGATAATAATAAATAGATCAACTAAACTTAGGATAAGAAATAAAATAACTTTAATTAAATAATTATTGCTGATAGAAAACATGTTTTTTGTGAACAATAAATCATAAGTATTATTTTGGTATAAAGGATCTTGTTTTTAAGGCTTGATTTATTCATCTCATTTGCTAGAATACCTATTGCTCTAAAAAAGCAATATTTTATGTCTTAGAAACCCTTTAACCAGCTGTGAAGTTTTAACAAACCCACTCTGGTGGGTTTTTTGTTTGTGCTAAGTAGTCCCGATAGAAAGTCAGGACGAACAGAATAAACAGTTGTTCTTTGAAAATTCGATAGTGTAACCACATCTTGCAATTTAGAATTCAAGATGTGGAAGAAAATATTCCCGATTATATCGGGAAAACCTGTTGATTTCTTTAATTTTACTCAGCTAATTTGTCCCTTTTGGGACACAATTTTTCTGAGAGTTTGATCCTGGCTCAGGATGAACGCTGGCGGTGTGCCTTAAGCATGCAAGTCGAGCGAATTTTGCAGCAATGTAAGATTAGCGGCAGACGGGTGAGTAATGCACAGGAACATACCTCAAAGTGGGGGATAATTCATCGAAAGGTGGACTAATACCGCATGTGAATGCAAGTTTAAAAAGCTTAACTGCTTGCTTTGAGAGTGGCCTGTGTGCTATCAGCTAGTTGGTGGGGTAATGGCCTACCAAGGCGACGACGGCTAGGGGGTGTGAGAGCATGGCCCCCCACAAGGAGACTGAGATACGGCTCCTACATCTACGGATGGCAGCAACTGGGAATTTTGCGCAATGGGCGAAAGCCTGACGCAGCGACACCGCGTGAAGGAAGAA
>CAYXFC010000124.1:0-3298 GCA_964464155.1 uncultured Pseudomonadales bacterium | reverse complement strand
AACTGAATTTAAAATTGACATCAAGGGTCCAGGTGGAATGTTGACTGAATCAGAGAAAAAGAAAATGATCAAAGAAGGTAAAGAAGTTAAGGAAAGAGGAGAAGAAAAAGAAGAGCAAGATAAAAAGATGGAGCAAAAGGAAAAACTAGCAGCAAAAGGTACAGATGAAAAAAATGAAATTGTGAGTTCTGATGCTACAAAAACCACTACATCAGCTGATGACAAACAAGAAGATAAAAAAAACGAATAACGACTTAATTTTAGAGTCATCTAAGATTGAGAGGGGAATATGCCTAAGCTTAATACTACCAACAATATAAAGACCAGCAAACGTCCTCCTGTAGTTGTGGTTATGGGTCATGTAGATCACGGCAAAACTACACTTTTGGATACTATTCGTAAAGCCAATGTAGCTAGTGGCGAAACTGGTGGAATTACCCAGCATATCGGCGCTTATCAAGCCAAAATTAGACCAAACGATCCCTCTTCGGTTATTACCTTTATTGATACTCCGGGACATGAAGCTTTTACTAAAATGCGTAGCAGGGGTGCAACGGTAGCTGATATTGCTATATTGGTTGTAGCAGCTAATGACGGAGTCAAACCTCAAACCAAAGAAGCCATTTCCATTATCAAAAAAGCCAATCTGCCTTTTATTGTAGCAATCAATAAGATAGATCTTGAAGGAGTAATTATAGATAAAGTAAAAGGGCAGCTGGCTGAAAATGAAGTTTTTGTTGAAGGTTATGGAGGAGACATCGTAGCAGTAGAAGTTAGCGCTACCAAAGGAACAGGTGTTTTACAACTTATGGAATTAATAGAGCTAATGTATGAATTACAAGCTGTAAAACCAGTACCGACACATTTGGAAGCAATTGTATTGGAATCATATATTGATAGTCAAAAAGGAGCAGTAGCTAATTTATTAGTGCGCAATGGGAGTATTCAAACCGGACAAACTCTATTTTGTGATGATCTAACTGCCAAAGTTCGAACTATGATGGATTATACTGGGAAAACAGTAAATCAGGTAAATAGTTCTCAGCCAGTACAAATATTGGGTTTTTCCAAAACCTTACCAGTTGGAGCTTTGGTTACTGACTCCCAACAAGCAGTAGAACATTTACAAAAACAACACAAAAAGCAATTAACAGCTGAAGAAATTGAAGCAGATGAAAAAAGAATTAGAATAATTCTCAAAGCTGATGTGGGCGGGACTTTGGAAGCGATTAAAAATAGTTTAACTGACGAAGTTTTATTAATTGACGATGGTGTTGGAGATATTTCCGATTCGGACATACTTTTAGCTGCTTCAACAAGAGCGCGAATTATTGGATTTAGAGTCAAATTACCCAAACATGTAGAAAAATTGGCTCAAATGGAAGAGGTTAAAATTCAAACTTTTGATATTATTTACCACTTATTGGAAGATTTAGAAAAAAGAGTGCTCAAATTGATGGAACCAACTATAAATGAAGAAATCTTAGGTAAGGCAGAAGTGATTGCAGAGTTTAATATTAAAGGGGCTCACATTTGTGGATGTAAAGTTACAGAAGGATCAATTCGCAAAGCAGCAAAATTTAGGATTATCAGAGATGAAAAAACAGTTTTTGAACCTCGAGTTGTCGTTATGCAGGAAAACCGACGTGAAGTAGTTGAAGTTAAGGAAGGGAAAGAAGTAGCTTTGGTTTTCAGACCTGATGTCAAATTCCACATTAAAGATATAATAGTTTGCTATCGGATAGTTGAAGATTAACAGTTTTTAGGTATAATTGCGTTTAATCCTATAACATATCTGCCCGATAATAAACACATGACTAATACTAACCAAATTCCTCTTAAAGATATTCAACAGAGAATTGATAGTGCAAAATCTATTCTAATTTTGATTCCCAGTTTACATACAGTAGATAATGTCGCAGCAGGATTGGCTTTTTATCTAAGTTTGCAAAAATATAACCAAAGTAGTGGAACTAAACATAATATTACTATAGCATCAGCTACTGATTCTACTGTTGCTTTCCAACGTTTGTATGGAGTTGGAGACATGACCAAAAACTTAGGATCTAAGAATCTGGTAATCAGCCTTAAAACGGCTCACGAAAATATTGAAAAAATTTCAGTAGATGAAGGCAGTGGAGATTTTAATATTATTGTCGAAACCAAAAATGGAGTAGCTAAATTAGAACAAAAAGATGTAGCTTTTTCATATCGTGGATTGGATGCTGATTTAATAATTGCTGTTGGATTGATTGGGGCTGAAGCAGCTGGATCTTTATACAACCAAAATCCTAATTTGTTTGCCGATAGAGATTCTATTATTATCTGTGGTGATCAACGCGCAACTGAATTTGGAACTTTAAATATTATTGAAACTCAAGCATCAGGCAATAGTGAATTGGTGGCTAAATTAATACGCTTTATGAAATTCCCTGTCGATGGCGATATTTGTACCAATTTAGTAGCTGGTATAGAAGCTGTTACAACTAATTTTAGCTACAAAACAACAGCTGATACATTTGCTGCCATTTCCTGGTGTATGAAAGAGGGTGGGCGACGCAATCATCTAACCATGCCCTTAACTCAACAACCAGGATTTAATGCTCCAAATTACGGTAGTCAATCTGGTAATAATTTTTATAATCCTAGTCCATTAAACAATCCACCCTCTTTAGGTAATAATCAGTCTTTTAACCAACCTTCTAGTCAATTATATAATCAGACATCATTTGGCGAGAATACACAAATAAATCAAAATCAACCAATCAGTCCAGCACCTAATCAAATCCCTTTAGATTCCAAAACTTCCAATGAAGATAAAAAGCTAGCAGAAGGAACTCCTATAGATCAACAAGCTCCTGCTGAGTGGTTGGAACCCAAAATTTATCGAGGTGGTCAAAGTTAATCTCTAATAATATAGATTGCTAAATAATTATTTACTGATATAATTGCGCTGTTAACAATTAATTTCCCAAATTTTGGGATCGATCCCAAGACGGCTAAGGCTTTCTTGCGGAAGACATTATGAGTTTAAATTTAAACGATAAACAAGCTATTATTAAAGAATTTGCGACTAAAGAAGGTGATACTGGTAGCCCTGAAGTACAAGTAGCTTTATTAACCCACACCATTAATAAATTAACTGAACACTTAAAAGAACACCGCAAAGATGTGCACTCCCGTAAAGGATTATTATCTATGGTTTCCAAAAGACGTAGATTACTTAACTATCTGGCTGTTAAAGAAAATGCCCGATATAAAGAGCTGATTAAAAAGTTAAAATTAAAGAATTAAACTT
>CAYXFC010000123.1:0-3300 GCA_964464155.1 uncultured Pseudomonadales bacterium | reverse complement strand
CTAAAAAAGCACCAGCTGCCAATAATTTTGATAATAATTGTTTCAATAAAGCAATTATTATGGACTGGTATTGTTCCGATTTGGCACTTTCCAGATGAGCAGGCACATTTTGCTCAAGTGATCAATGTAGCAAATTTTGGAATACTGGGAGGATTTAACAGTAATAGAGCTGCAACGAGCGATCAAATAGCGATGTCAGAAATTATATTAGATACTTTTCGTGATAACAAAGGTCAGAATAAATATACTTTTCATCCGGAATACAATCTGACCTACACTGATTCAATGCAAGGGTTATGGGAAGATGTGATTAATCAATTATCTTCATTTTATAGTCATGAAATGGATCTAAATGAAGCGACCGTTTATCCATTTTTATATTACTTTCTGGCGTCAATTTTTTATAAACTATTTGGCTCTAATTTGTTAATTAATGGCGTTTTTGCAACCAGATTGTTAGGGATTTTAATATCTACTGTTAATGTTTTGGTAGTTTGGAAACTAGCTAAAAAAATATTTACCAATAAAATATATCAGTTGTCATTTTTTATTATGGTGATGTTTCAGCCCATGTTTTCCTTTGTGGGTGCAGGAATTAGTAGCGATATTCTATTTAATTTAATTTTTACCATCTTTTTATATGTCTGTATTTTGTTGCTCGAAAAAATAACGATCAAAAAAATACTTGCATTAGCAACAGTATTGCTCTTAGGTTCTATTACCAAACAACAAATGTTAATTGCTTATATTATTACTTTTGGGCTTTGTATTATTAAAATTAAAGATATTCACCAGATTTTACTAAGATATAAAAAACAGAGTTTAATATTTGGATCAATATTAATTATAAGTATCATATTAGTTGTAATATTAGGAGAATTTTATCGTATTTTAGGGTTTATAACCGCTGGCAAATACCAGGGCGGATTTAATAATTTATCTTTTATAGAACATATTAAATGGAGTTTGTCTCATACCTATCGAGAAGTTTTGCCCTGGTATTGGGGGATATTTAAATGGCTTGGGGTAACTCTGCCAAGATGGGCACATAGAACGATGATGAGTATTATAGTTCTAGCAGTTTTAGGAAATGTAAGGTTTGGATTTGTGATTGTTAAAAAATGGCTAACACATAAAAAAATAGTATTAACTAATCAAAAGATTATCTTTTTGTATTTTGCTAGCTTAACTTATTTTGTTAGTTTGATGATGTGGGATTATTATTTTAGACGGGCTTACGGATTTTCATTTGGTTTGCAGGGTAGGTATTATTTCCCAGTAATTACAACTCACATGATCTTTATTGTTTTTGGTTGGGAATATTTGTTTGATTTTGTCAAAAATAAATTAAAACTAACAATTAAACTTACCGAAATGATGATAACTTTGTTAGGAATTTGGTGGCTGATACTGCAATTTATCGGACTATTTGTAGTAGCTAAATCCTATTATGATTTAAATAGTATAGATAATTTTATAATTGAAGTTAGTCAATATAAACCTGCTATTTTTAAGGGAGATTGGTGGTTAGTATGGTTAGGACTTTATTTATTGAGTCAGATTATAATTTTGATAATTTTATTGAAAAGTTTAATTTATGAAAAATTATCTGCAAAAAACTAGTCAATATATTAAAGCCAAACCATACCTAGCGTTGTTAGTAGTACTGCTGATTTGTTTTTTTATCAGAGCATATCACTTGATAGATCTATTTCCCTTTACCATGGATGAAGAATATCAGGCATTTTTAGCAAATAATACAATAAAAACAGGGCATATCCCCTTAATCGGTGTAAATGTTGCCAATACTGGCCTTTATTTAGGACCCTTATTTACGTGGATATCAACTATTTTGTATTGGTTTGCCAACGGAAGCCCGATTATAACTGCGTGGGTTTCAGTTTTAATTTCAATAACCACATGTTGGCTGTTAATCAAAACAATTAATCTACTTACTAAGGATTATTGGTTAAGTTTAATTGGCGGTTTGCTTTACAGTCTTAATCCACTGATTGTTATGTATGATCATAAATTCTGGAATCCAAGTCTGGTCATGTGTTTAACTGTTTTTTGGTTGTTTTCCTTACTTAAATCGGCAAAAAATCAAAAATGGTGGATTGGAGTATTTGCAGTTTTGGGTCTGTCTTTTCATATTCATTATTCTTTATTTATTTTAATTTTACCTACTTTCGTAGAAATTTTTAGACAATGGAAATTAATAAAATTAAACAAAAGAAAAATTTTTGTAAAAAATATAACTATAAAATTTATATTGATTATCGGAATTTGTATTTTGCCTCTTTTAATATTTGAAATTAGACATAACTTTATTCAGCTTACAAGTTTTAGACAATATTTGTTTTTTTCTGAGAAAATTAATCTAGCAATCTGGTATCGTTTTTGGATTTTGTACGCCAGTGTCAATCGTTTACTTTGGTTGGGCTTTAATCGTGATTTGGCAATAGAAATGTCTTTGGCCTCATCTTCTAAATCAACGCTTTTAATGCCGCTTTCGATTATATTTCCATTATCACTTACCTATATATATTTTGGTAAAAGGCATTGGCAATTTGGGAAAATTTTTATAACTATATTTATAAGTTTTATCACAGCTTTACTTTTTTTCAAAAGCCTTGTGAGTGAATATTATTTTTTGCCTCTTTTTCCACTTTGTTTAATTTTAATAATGCTAGTCTTAACCCAACATATTGAAAGTAGGGGAATAAAAGCTGAATATTATCTGGGGTTATTACTAGCATTAGTTTTAGCTGTCTGGGCAGGACAAAGTTTGACTTTGAAAAACACTTTGGGACTAAAAACTAAACTTACAATGATTGATAACATAAAAAATCTAGTTGATAATAAGCCATATGAATTAAACGCTAAGGGTAAATATGCCTATGAAGGGTATCGTTATTTAACTTCATGGCAGAGGGTAACACCGGTAAAAAGCTATATGGATGAACAATTTGATTGGTTGTATGGCAGTAACAAGGCATTGCCTAAAACAAATATCACTATTTATTATAAATATGAACCTAATTTGTTAACACTAATTAAATCAGAAAAATTTGATCAGTTAATCAAAACGGAAAATTTTGTTATTACAAGAAGTAACTTATGAATCTAGTGAAGTCAACTTATTTAGTCATTTTTCTTTTGTTAGGTTTACTTTTATCTCTATTTTACTCCTACCTTTTTTTAAGATTTAATAAACAAACTATTAACGGAGATGGTCAAGGATATTATAGTTTTTTACCGGCGGTTTTTATTTATCATGATCTGACTAGTCCCGATTTG
>CAYXFC010000122.1:0-3308 GCA_964464155.1 uncultured Pseudomonadales bacterium | reverse complement strand
AGATATAGCATTACGGTCAAAGCTCAAGTAAGAATTTTGCCCAAACTTGATTTTGCCCAAATCAAACAAACACTCAAAGGCAAAACTCCTCAAATAACCAATGATGTTATTAAATCTTTACCGAATTATAACAGTCATACTCTCACAATTACTCCTAACCTTCCTGGATTTTTAAATACAATGCCTTCCAAAACTGAGCGAATTAGTATCATGATAGAAGAAATTAACGGATAAAATTTCATTTTATGACTTACTATTATTATAAGGCAATTTCAGCATCTCAATCTCGCAAACAACTTGAGTGGGAAAATTTCAAACGACGAATGGTAAGATTGTTACCTAATGTATTGATTGTAGTGGGGGCAACAGCAATATTATCTGTAGGTTATCCAATGCTTTCTTATAAAATGACCGCTCAAAAATGGCAGCAAAAAAAAATTGCATCTCCTTTGGACAGTAACCAAACGGATAGTCTTAAGCAAATAGCTTCAAAATCTAAAACTTTTGGTGGTAATACTACTCCAGTTCAGGCGGCAATGGAGCCAGTTATTGTGGATGGTATAGATTATACTAAGGCTGATAATTGGTTTACCGGAACTAAGCCTGTTAAATCGCCCAGTCAATTTGTACCAGTTACAAGCTATACTCTCTCAATACCCACACTGAACATTAAGGATATGATTGTAGAAATAGGTGGACAGGATTTGGATAAACACCTTATTCATTATGCAGGGACGGCTCTACCAGGACAATACGGAAATCCAGTAATTTTTGGTCATTCAGTTCTGCCTGTTTTTTATAATCCCAAGAGTTACGTGTCAGTATTTTCTAAACTACCAACACTGGATGAAGGTGATGAAATTTATGTTAATTTTGATGGTATTGAATACCGATATATAGTAGAGTCATACCATGAAGTAAGACCAGATCAAGTAGATGTATTAGAACAACGCTATGATCGGCAAACCATCACTTTAATTACTTGTGTTCCTCCAGGTACTTATACCAGAAGAGGAGTGATAATGGGAGTTTTGGAGAAACTATAGTTATGAAATATTTAAGCATTGATTACGGATTAGCCCATATTGGACTAGCGATATCGGAAGGGATTTTAGCAGAACCTTTTGGTCAACTTGATTATATTAGTGATGAAAAATTAGTAGCTGATATTAGAAATATCTGTCATCAAGAAGAAATATCAATAATTATTGTCGGTATTTCAGAGGGTCAGATGGCTAAAATAACCAAACAATTTGCTCAAAAATTAGAGCAAAATATTGGTTTAACCGTAGAATTGATAGACGAAACATTATCTAGCCAGGAAGCAACTCGTCTTATGGTTGAAGCTTCAACCAAACAAAGCAAACGTCGGACAAATGGGCACCAAACAGCTGCAGCTATAATTTTACAAAGTTATTTGGATAGTAAATAAATGATACTATTAAATATCTGTTTCTAAATTAAATCAGTGTAGAATTATAAAAAATTATGTTAAAAAAACTTATTGCACCAGTGCAAATGTTATTGCTAAAAAATGGTCAATGTGTAGGTTGTGGTAGACAGTTAAAATCAGGTAAGGTTATTGAAGAAATAAATGGAAATGAGAAGCTAATATTTTGTTATTGTGGCAGAATTTTTGTTAAAAACGCAAAAGGCTATCGTAGAGCTTTAATTGAAGAAGTAAAATAACTATTCTAAACGGTATGGGACTTCATGTTTGAAATGTTGTGATTTAACTTGTTTAATTACTTTATCAATAATCTTCTGTTCCATGCCATTGATCTTAATTTCCTTTGCTTTTATATTTTTATCAATTAATTGGACTAAAACCAAATCTGCTTGGGCGTAAGAAAAGCCTAATTCCTGTTCATCACTTTGACCATCCCAAAGACCAGCGCTAGGTTGTTTATCAATAAATTTTTGAGGCAATTTTAACTCTTTTGCCAGTCGCCAAACTTGAGTTTTATATAGATGTTGCAGAGGTTCCAAATCAGAGGCTTCGTCGCCAAAACGGGTAAAGTAACCTAAATATTTTTCCGATTTATTTTCTGTTCCGCAAACCAAAGCACCCAATTTTTTGGCCTGGTCAAAAATCATAATCATACGTACTCTAGCCATAATGTTGCCAATTCTCACTTTAAATTCAGCGTCATTCTGAGCTGGTTGTAAGCCAGCCTTAGAATCATTCTTCTGTATTTGATTCTGAGCTCGAATTCCATTCGGGTCAGAATGACGTTGCTTATTAATTTCATCCCATAAAATATCCACACTTGCCTTGATATTAATCACTTGGATATTGTCAACTGGAATCTGATTAAAACGGCAGATTCCCATCGCATCCAAAATATCTTGATCACCATATGGCAGTAAAAAAGGATAAACATTTTCTTTACCTATTGATTGAGTGGCTAAAGTTAAGGAAACAGCGCTGTCAATTCCACCTGAAATACCGATAACCAATTTGTTCTTGTCATTTTTTTTAAGAATGGATTTAATGAAAGAGGTAATAATTATAATTTTTTCAGTCATGGGGGAAGTATAAAGTATTATGTATCAAGTATAAAGTATAAATTCGTTGTCATTCCGGTAAAGGCACATAGTAGCCTTATCCGGAATCTTATGAGATTCCAAATGATCCTGAATCGAGTTCAGGATGACATTATGTATAGTTTTTCTTTTTTAAGATACTCTTCTACTTTTACCAGTACCAAATTATCAATTGACTTATTTTCTTTGACAGCTTTTCGTACTTGAGTAGAAGAAATAGTAACTAAAGGGAAATTTTCCAACGGAATCATGTTTTTATACAGAGGTTCAAAAGGGAATCCTTTTCTGGGGTAAACATAAACATGGGTTGATTTTAAGATATCTTGGTAATTTTTCCATTTGATAAAACCAGTTAATTGATCAGAACCTATTAACCAGGAAAAAGTATTATCCGGTTGAGTAAGCTGAAAGTGTTTCAAAGTATTAAAAGAATAGCTTGTCCCTTTGTTTTTAATTTCCCAATCGTTTATCAAAATAGCATGATTAGTCAAAAAACTAATCATGTTAAGTCTATGTTTTGGCAAAGACAAATCTTTAGCAAAAGGATGAGAATAGCAGGGGATAAACCAAACTTGATTAGCAATTTTCTTTTCAATAATTGTATGGGCGATTTGCCAGTGACCTAGGTGAGGTGGATCAAACGAGCCTCCAAAAAGCATAATGTGCATGAGGGAAGTATAGAAGAAATTTATAAAATCAGAAAGTAGATACTATCCCAAGTTCTAATTTGAAGTGCACCACTAGTTAGCGTATGATTCGGT
>CAYXFC010000121.1:0-3309 GCA_964464155.1 uncultured Pseudomonadales bacterium | reverse complement strand
CCCATGGATAAAAAAACTTTTATTACTTCCAAAGTATTAACCTTTGGGGGAATAGTTGTCAGTTTATGTTTGTTTACTGGATATCTTTTTTATCAATTTAAAAGTTATCAATCAGCTCCCAAAATAGAGATTATCAAGCCCAAAGCATACTCAATTGTCAAAGGTCCCAATATTCCAGTACAGGGTTTTGTTTCAGCTGATAGTGTGGTTTATGTTAACGGCAATCTAGTTGAGGTTTATCCAACTGGAGAATTCAAGGCGGTGGCTAATTTACCTCCTGGAGAACATAGTGTGGAAATCAAAGCAATTAGTACCAATAATAAAAGTAGTGATCAACAAATTCCGGTTAAAGTAATAGATAAGTAAAAGATTTATGTCATCCCAGTGAAGGCTTTAGTCTTACCTGGAATCTTGTGGAAACTTTCTAAATGATCTAAATCAGGCTGCTAGTCAACTTAGGATAACAATTGACTTTATGTTTTGACAGTGTAATGAGTTTATCTTTACAATACGTTAACTAAGTAAATTAAGGAGTAAATATGGACCCAATGCAAATTCTAATCATCGTTTTGGTAACTGTTTTGACAGTACTATTAACTATTGTTGGTATTCAAGCAATTTTTATTCTCAAAGAACTGAAAAAAACTATGAGTCGGATAAACAGTATTATGGATGATGTAGAAACTGTCAGTCATTCGATTGCTACGCCTGTACAAAAATTCTCCACTCTATTAATGAGTCTGCAACAAGGAGCTGGCATTATCCGTTTTCTAAACCGGATTATGGAAAAACATAAAGATGGAGAGTAATATGGCTGACAAATCAAATTCTCAACCAATCCAATACTCACAGGAAAGCTCCTTTACTTCTGGTTTAATGTTAGGAGGATTATTAGGAGCTGGAGCTTATTTTCTGTTTGGTACAAAAAAGGGACAAAAATTAAAAAACGAATTAATAGAGGTTGGTAGGAAATATATTAAGGAATGGGAAGAGGAGATAAAAGAACAATCACCCCAGATTAAAAAAGGATATGAAAACATTAAGCAAAAAACTGTTGAAGTAATAGATATGGCAAAACAACAAATACCTCAAGTACAAGAAACTGCTTCGCAAATAACCCCAAAAGCAGTTGATACAGTAGAAAAAGCTAAACAGGAATTACCAGCTTTGCAACAAAAAACTGCCGAGATTACTGCCAAAGCTAAAGAGGCCATTCAGGCGTTAAAAGATGATGTGCCGGAAAAGAAAGCCGAAGCTAAAAAAGAAATTGAAAAATTGCAGGAGTCAATGTCAGAAGCTGCTTCCAAAGCTGAGGCAATGCAACAACAATTGACCAAAACTGCCGCTTCGATCGAAAAGAAATTCTTCTTCAAAAAAGGCAAGAGTTTAGGGAAATAATAATATTATATGGTTGAAACAGACTTACCAAATATAGATCCAAAAGAAATTTTACCTACCTCTACTGCACCTGATGGAGCAACGCAAATTACTGTGGCCAATCAATATAGAAAGATTAGTAAAAGAAACTTTTTAAGTTTATTTGGGAAATTGGGTTTGGTGGCAGCAGGAGCTACGGCTAATGAGGGTTTACATCGTATTATAGGTAACCATGAACAGTTAGCTGCTGATATGACTGAAACTAAAGGTTATCACCCAGCTAACCGCGAACTTATAGAGAAATATCGAGCAATTGATCAAAATAACACAGTAGCAGCTCAAAGAATGATCGAAGAAATTAATGCAAATGAAACATCCCCCTTATTTTACGAAGCTTTTATGGAAGAATTTATAAGACAAAATACTTATGAACAAATTATAGAATTAATTGAAGAAGCAGAATTGGCTGGTAAGAGTATGTATGACATTATAACTCAACTAGTACCACTTGCCGGACAATATGAATTAATTGAAAATATGATAAATAATCCAGATAATAGTGGACAATATAAAGCGGAAAGAAAAAAAGTTTTGGGTTATATTTCTAGATTACAGCAGGTGCCACTTACAAATACAGTACAAGTTGATGCTAATGGAGAAGTTAATCCCAACGCTATGGGATTGGCAGTTAAATATTATTTTGATACTGATACTATATTGAATTATCTAAACAAAGCAAACCAAGGTGATAGAAAATTAGATAGTAGTGTACAAGCTCGTTTAATGCAAACTCCTCAATATAACAACGTGTAACATATATTTATATTGTATTAGCTCTCTGTTACAATTCCCTCATGGATCATGATCAGCTACGTCAGAAATATCTAGACTTTTTCAAATCCAAAGGGCATGCAATTATTGCTCCTGCTAAATTAGTTCCCGAAAACGATCCCACCACTCTTTTTACTAGTTCTGGAATGCAGCAATTAGTGCCCAATCTCAAAGGTGAACCAAATCCTATGGGAGTGCGTCTAACGGATTCCCAACCTTCTTTTCGAGCTGAAGATATTGAGGAAGTGGGTGATAACCGACATACCACTTTTTTTGAAATGCTAGGTAATTGGTCTTTGGGTGATTATTTTAAGAAAGAGCAGTTGGCTTGGTTTTTTAGTTTTCTAGTAAATGAAATAAAGTTAGATCCAACAAAATTATTCGTTACGATTTTTAAAGGAGATAAAATAGTTTCCAGAGATACAGAATCCGAACTAATTTGGAGAGAACAATTTCAACAAATATTAAAACCATTTTTGAAAATAGGAATAAAAGAGATAACTGTAAATTATGACCCAGAAAAAGGTATAGATATTTCAGATAGAATTTTTTATTATTCGGCTAAGAAAAATTGGTGGTCGCGTTCGGGAACTCCTGATAAAATGCCAGTAGGTGAAATCGGCGGTCCGGATAGTGAAGTTTTTTATGATTTTGGAGCTGAGTTGAAATTACATGAGAATTCAATTTATAAAGATCAACCATGTCATCCTAATTGTGATTGCGGCCGATTTTTAGAAATCGGCAATTCAGTTTTTATGCAATATGAAAAGCTGGAAGATGGGACTTTTAAACCACTACCCAAACAAAATGTGGATTTTGGTGGCGGACTGGAGCGGATCTTGATGGCAGTGCAGAATAAACAAGATATGTTTGAAACTTCGATTTTTTATCCAGTCATAGAAGAGATTATCAAAGCTACCGAAAAATCATATGAGAGTGAATATAAACCGATGATGCGCACCATTGCAGATCACGTTAAAGCAGCGACTTTTATGATTTCCGAAGGCATTGAGCCATCCAATAAACAACAGGGTTATATTTGCCGTCGATTACTGCGAAGAGCAGCAGTCAAAGTTTATGCATTGATGGGCGAACAAACTG
>CAYXFC010000120.1:0-3326 GCA_964464155.1 uncultured Pseudomonadales bacterium | reverse complement strand
TTTATCCACTCCTTCACCACGACGCATATCACAACCCAGATATTTTTTACCTGGAAAAAGTGGCCGTAAATTAGCCCAGTGTTGTTGCCCTTTTACTTGAAAAGAGCCGATTTCAACTATAGGAGATTTAAGAGAAATATTTTGAGAAATTATAGATACCAACTGATGAATATTTGGTTTCATGTGATTTCATTAAAGAAGTTGTCCGTTGGTGGCATTAACTTTAATCGACCACTCACTAGAAGAATCACAACTTTTATCCTGTTTAGAGGACAAACTACAGCGCCTAGTTATCTGCCATAATGGAGTAGTGGTTAAAGGATCGACCATTAATTTATAATAAAAATCATCATTGTTTTGGTATTTATAACGGTTTGATTGGTTGATTGATTGTTCTGCTTGTTCAGCACCTATTTTGATAACAGAAGCTTTTACAACATTTCTGGCAAATGGCACCTCGTTTGGACTTACAACTAACTCTCCCGGCATACCAGTAATTTTGGGATCTGCCAACATCGCCTCAGCTGATTGCCCTAAACAATTAAGATTACCTTGATTCCCCTCTTGTTGTGACAAAAACTGCTCACATCTTACAATTGTTGCTTGCCAAAGAGCAGATTGACCTTTACTTTTGTTAAAATTGGCTACATTAACTGATTCAATATTCGCAATATACAGATCTGATCCTTGTAAAAAATCAGTGCTATTTTCCTGAAGTTTTGTCCAAAAAGTATTAAAAGAAACTCCTTCTGTTTGATTTTGATTTGTAAGAGTTTGACGAACGGGACGTTTATTAAAAAATAAGACAATAAATATTCCCAAACCCAATAAAGTTGCAAAGACGATTACGGTTCTATATAAAAAGGGGAACTTTTTAATATATTTTTTAACTTGGCGCAGTTTCATAGTTACATTATACATAGATTATGGTTACTGCAAAATGTTTATTTTTAAGTTTTTTGCGTACTCGTACAAATTCAATAGTTCTCCATTATTAAACTTCACACAAAGAGATAATTCATAATTCCCTTTAATACAATTAGTCAAAGAAATTTTAAGATAGTAAAGTTTGATATCTAAATTTCTAACCTCCCAATAGCCATTAACATCAAAGATTAATTCTTGCCAGTTAGAATTACCGTTTTCGTACTGTAAATTGGTATTTACTATAAACTCTCCAATTTTGTAATTAGAGGCTACTATTAATTCAAGTTTATCTTTTGAACTTAAATTTTTTATTTGAGGGTGAACTACTTTTGAAACAGTTAATTTTGGAGATAAAACAAGCTGGTTTCTCCTAAACTTGTTAATTAGTTTATTAATATCTGAAAAGTCAATTTCTTCGATATTGCGAATCATTCTTTTTTGCCAATTATAATTGTTAGTAGTCCCTGGGATATTTATTCTCCTGGTATCAAACAATAGATCAGGTAAACTAATAAATACCAACTGAGCCGATGATTGATATAGATAACTAAATACTTGATTTAATATTTGCTGTGGATTTGATGGCTTATTATTTTTTAAGTCCAAAGCTATAAAATTTAACTTATCAATATCTAATGTTTGATACCAGTTAATTAAACTCTTAGTATCATGAGTGGAAGCATATATTGTTGTTGTATATGGATAATTATTACTATTTTGATTGCGCTGACTTGCCCACTGCAGACAACGTACGCCCAACAGACCTAAATTCTGCAAAGGTAAATCAATTTCCTGTTCGCTTTCAAATCCGGAATCTTCGGCAATAAAATGAATATTGGGAAAACTATCAATAATATGCTGCAAAATCTGGTAACCTGTTGCTTTTATATGTTTGCCTATTTGAGTATTTGGATCAATTAAATAATATTTCCATATTAAAGCTAAAACATGATCTAGGCGAATCACATGACAAAATTGGGACAAATAAGCAATCGATTTTATAAAATATCTTTCTATTGCTATCGATTTTTGGGTAAATTGAAATACTGGATGCCCCCATACCTGAGCTCCAAAAGGATCGCTAGGATTATTACAACCAGAAACAAACTCGGAATAGCCATCTTTTTTGAGATAAAAAAGCTCCTGGTTTGCCCACACATCACTGCTTTGCAGTTGTAAATATAATGGTTTATCCAAACATAAATATATTTCATGTTTATCTGCATATTCTTTCACCTGCTTAAGTTGTTTGGTTAATAGCCACTGACCAAACAAATAAAAATCTTCGTTTTGAGTGACTTTGTTGGTCTCCCATTTTTGCCAATCAGTTTTCTGATTTTGTTTTAGACTACAAAATTTCGCATAGTCCTTTATCTCTGCAGTTATATTATCTTTATATTTAACAAAATTAGAATTATTTTTAAGACTAAGATATACCTCTTGCAAAAACGCAGTCTTAAAATCATACATTTGCTGATAGTTAATCTGACTATTTGTTTGTTGACTTGTCCAATGCTGCTGATTCTCTTTTAGTTTATTAGCTAAATTATTAAAAATTGGATCGTCAATCCATAGGAAAATAGGGTTAAGCGCAAAAAAACTGACTGGCATATAGGGACTGGTATTGTCCCCGGTATCATATAGTGGTAATAATTGAATTACAGAAAAACCGGTTTCTTTTGCTTTTTCAATCAAAACAAAAAGGTCGCCAAAGTCACCCCCACCATAGTCATGATTACTATTTCTTAAATACAAGGGAGAGTATGCATTAAGTCCGGCTAATTTTTGACTAGCACCAAATCTTACCCAAAGTGGTAATTGTAATAATTGCTCGGGCATTAAGTTTAGTATAGAGGAAAAGAGTTAGACAAAAAAGTTATTAAAAAATAGATAATGCAAGCTATGGTGTTTCAAGGTAAAATACATGATGTTTGGAGGAGTCGCATAGTGGTCAATTGCGCACGTCCCAAAGGGATCCCTTTGGGACCATGGAAAGCGTTTATGGATTATTTTCTATATATTCTAAGAAGCTTAGATAATTTACACTGGTATAATAGGATCAACAAACAACATTAAGAAGAGACTTGGATATCATAATCAAGGAAATTCTAAAGCAACAAAATTTTATAAACCTTGGCAAGTTGTTTATATAGAAACATTTACTACGAGATCAGACGCTATCAAAAGAGAAATGTTTTTGAAATCACCAAAAGGTTATCAAACTTTATTAAAAATAAAAAGAGGTTGTTAATTATAATGATTAATACTGGAGGAGTCGCATAGTGGTCAATTGCGCACGCCTGGAAAGCGTGATCTCTTCGGAGATCCGCGAGTTCGAATCTCGCCTCCTCCGCCAATTTTCACTTTTTGTGAAATCGTAAGAAACAGCCTCGGCGCAA
>CAYXFC010000119.1:0-3348 GCA_964464155.1 uncultured Pseudomonadales bacterium | reverse complement strand
TGTATAATAAAAGCCATGAAAACATGGCTGGTTGTGTTATTGGTGATATTGTTATTGATTATATTAGGCTCCGGCGGATATTTTGGTTATCAATATTATCAAAATAATTCCCAACCAAAATTAGTCCAACAAACTCCAATACCTGCACCTACTCCTAAACCTTTGGAAAAATTTACTTTCGACAATCTTTCCAAACGCGATTATTCTGGCAGTGCAATCGAAATCAGAGAACCTTTGAATGCAGATACAGCACAAGAGGATGGTTATAATTCTAATGTCTTCTTTTTTATTTCTGATGACAAGAAAGTTTCCGGACAGATAAATATTCCCATTCCACCAACTAGCAATCCTGAACCGGAAGCCACAGATTCGGCTGAAATGGCGGATACACCAGCTCCAACTTGGGTGATGCCCACAAACGGCAAATTACCGGTAATTGTGATGATCCGTGGGTTTGTAGACCGCGATATGTATGAAACTGGTATTGGTACTAGTAGAGCTGCTGGAGTATTGGCGGCCAATGGTTATATAACTTTATCACTTGATTTTTTGGGTTATGGGCAATCTGACCCTCCTATGCCTTCAGTCTCTGAAAGGCAGGACACGCAAGAATATGATGTTTGGTGGGAAAGGTTTAATAATCCAGTACAGGTACTTAATTTGCTTGCTTCAATCAAAAATTTACCTCAAGCTGATCCAGACAAAATCGGAATTTGGGCGCACAGTAATGGAGGTCAAATAGCTCTTTCTGTACTAGAGATATCTCAAAAAGCTTATCCAACAACTCTGTGGGCGCCGGTAACCAAACCTTTTCCTTTTGCTATTCTTTTTTTTACTGACGAATTTGAAGACGAGGGTAAAGCTTTGCGGGCAGAAGTTGCCAGACTGGAAAAAGATTATGATGTACGTCAGTACTCAATTACCGATTATTTGGACCGAATTATAGCACCACTACAGATCCACCAAGGTTCAGCGGATGATGCAGTACCTTTGAAATGGTCTAATGAATTTGTAGCCAAACTAAAAAATTTGAAAAAAGATTATAAATACTATACTTATCAAAGCGCTGATCATAATATGGCTGGCTCATGGAACACAGTAATTAATCGCGATCTGGTTTTTTTTGAGAAATACTTGTACGACTAAATTCTACTTGCCAAGCCTTTTGTGACATATTAGTATCCTTATGGATTTGGATTTGGTTACTTATTATTAAGTTGTCATGAAAACAAATAAAACTTTACATAATTCTAAAATTTGGCTTCAACTTTATCAAAATCGTGAGTATGTATATTGGTTTGATAATCCTAAACCTTCCCAAATTAATGGATATAATCAACATCATTTTCAGGCTCTAGAATTAATTACGTCTTTTTTTAATAAAAATCAAAATGGAGCTTTGGTAGGGATTTTTGGTCCCATGGGATCGGGTAAAAGTGCACTTTTGTTATTATTGGCTGATCGTTATAAAGGGGAATATCAAGCCTATGTGCATAATTACGACCGCAAGCGTAATGGTAATCATAAAGTCATTACTAGTTGGGGGGCAGGGCAGACTATTGACGCGTATATTTATCAAAGTAGTCAAGATTTAATAAATAAACTAAACCAATTATCTGATAAAACGATCGTATTGATAGATGAATGGAATTTTTGTGATGATAATAAAATTAAAGTAAGTTGGATGCAAGAACTTGTTAAAATAATCAAAGCTAAAAAACTTTTAGTAGCGATTAGCAGTCTAGATTTTTCCTTCAAAAAAGAAATCTGGCATAATGCTCAAATTTGTTTAAGCAGTTGCGATTTGGCAGTGGTTTTGAGTTCGCGTTGTACTTATGAAAATTGTAAAAAACCCGCTATTTTTACCCAGTTAAATATCAATGGCGTACCCGCGTCTATCAAAACTAAAACCATTCATGTGGGCAAGGTGACTTCTGAGTTTTCCCCCAGATGTAGTAGACACCATGAATTAAATGAGTAATTATAATTACTCATAATACTGATAAAATAATTGTTTTTAGAAATTCTATAAGAGAATTTATATAGTCATTCCATCATATAGAATACGCACCTCTTGCACACATGTGCTATAATATCCCATAATATACAGAATAGCTGTATTTTTATTTCCAATTACTACTAGGGAAGGCTAATTATTGTCTTTTGCTGGTGTTTTGGAAGCTCTTTTAAATTTTCGGTTTAGCGAAAAAATAAATTGGCAAGCCGAAGTGGGAAGAATTTGTCATTCTGACATGACTGAAAGTCAAGTTCAGAATCAGTTTTATGTTTTGATTCTGGACAAGCCAGAATGACATATAATCGATTAAAATCATTTTCTCCCTAGTTCGGCTTGCCAATCGAGGTAGGGCCGATTTTCACATCAGCCTAAGGAGGCACAAAGATGAAATCGCGGTTGTTTAGTCTGCTGGTTGCCCTGGTCATGTTGACAGGGCTTGTCGGAAGTTGGGGCGTGCAGCCACTGAGCGCGCAAACTACACCGGCGGTCGGCGTTGAAAGACCGATCGTTCTGTCCTTCCAGGGTGAGCGGATGTATGTGCTTGCCTGCGGGTACAGCTCGGCAGAGGAACTGCCGACCTTTGCTGGTCTGATTTTCGACGACGGCTCTGCCATTAGCGTGACGCTCAACTGGCAATATCTGCAATGTCAAAGCGACTATCCTGGCGGTGGCCCAGGCCCTAGCGGCTGGTTGGCATACGTGGCAGTTGAGAGGCTAGTCGAAGTCACCGGCTTCTCGGGCTTCGTGCTCGGGACTGATTTGACTGCCAGCCGTCTCGGCTGGGTACCAAGCGAAACTGGCTGGATTAAGTTCCCAGCCATCTGGGTCGAGAGCTTCGACGATGTCAGTGGCGAGTTGACACTGCGCATGGACTTGCTCAACGAGCAGGGGACGATGTTTTCTGACCTCGACGGCGGACGGCTGCATGTCCGCCTGAGCAACGGTTCGGAGCTGGTTGTACCCAACAAGTGGGTTCAGGTTGGGTACGGGGAGTACCAGTGGCAGCAGGCAGTCGGGCCTAACGTCAGGGAGTTGTGGATCGAGACGGAAGTCTTGGTTCACTGGACTGGCTTGGAGCCGACCTGGCGGCCCACCGGCAGGGGACTGATCCGCGTGGCACGGATTTTTGTCCCCCTTGTCTTTCGCTAGACCGAACCCCACATGGTGCAAAAGGCACGTTTTTGCGCATCCGCGCAAGCCTTTTGCACCATTGGGAGTAGTACTGTATAGCAGAATAGTTTATTTTTTATTTAACAATTTAACTTTTTATTATTCAATATAACCCAAGTTCTAATTTGAAGTGCACCACTAGTTAGCGTATGATTCGGTGC
>CAYXFC010000118.1:0-3373 GCA_964464155.1 uncultured Pseudomonadales bacterium | reverse complement strand
AGTAAAAGAACAAGAGGGTTTATTTGGATACGCAATCGCTTTTGAGAACCTTCTTGAGTACATAAATGATAAATTGCCTCACAACGAAGAAATTTCTAAATCCCTGCGTAAAGAAGTCAAAATGTATCCAGAAATTGCAATTCGTGAATTTGTAGCGAATGCACTCATTCACCAAGATCTGTCCATTTCGGGCGCAGGTCCCATGATTGAGATATTTGACAATAGGGTAGAAATAACTAATACAGGTGAACCACTTATCGATACAGATCGTTTTATAGACCATCCGCCACGTTCTAGAAATGAGGATTTAGCATCATTTATGCGCCAAGTTGGTGTGTGTGAAGAAGGTGGAACTGGTGTCGATAGAGCTTTGATCAACATTGCTTTATATCAACTACCTGCACCAAGTTTTGAAAAATATGATAATTTTACAAAAATAACCCTATATGCGCACAAAAAATTAAAAGACATGACTAATGACGACAAAATTCGTGCATGTTATCAGCACTGTGTTTTAAAGTATGTAGAGAGTTTGAGAATGACCAATGCCAGTTTAAGAGAAAGACTGAGAATAGGAGAGCGTAACTATCCAACTGCCTCCGCAATAATCAGATTGACAATACAAAAAGGCCTAATTAAGCAATCTGAAAGACCAAAGGAGTATATACCCTGGTGGTCATAAGCATGTAGTAAGTTTATGTAATTTTTATAAAAAACATGTAAAAAAGACGATATTTAAGGCAAGAAGTGCATGTAGTGGGCATGTAGTAAAAACCAACAAAAAACTTATGTTAACTCAAGAAACCAAACGCAAAATCGACTCAGCTAGACAAATACTGGTAGGTAAGGTGCCGGATCCTAAGGCTCAGATAGACCAAATCACCACGGCATTAATCTATAAGTTTATGGATGATATGGATAAGGATGCCATGGAGCTGGGTGGCAAGGCGCGTTTCTTCACTAATGGTTTTGAAAAATATGCTTGGAGTAAGATTTTGGACCCTAAGCTTGGTGGTCATGAACGCTTGGAGCTTTATGGAGAGGCCATCACTAAACTTTGGCAAAACAATCATCTGCCGCAACTGTTCCGCGACATCTTCAAAGATGCTTTCCTGCCATATCGTAGTCCGGAAACACTAAGTTTGTTTCTGAAAGAGATCAACGGTTTTACTTATAACCACAGCGAGGATCTGGGAGATGCGTTTGAGTATCTGCTTTCGATTATGAGTTCTCAGGGTGATGCAGGACAATTCCGAACTCCCCGACACATCATCGATTTTATTACCGAAGTGGTCGATCCCAAGAAAGATGAGTCTATTCTGGACCCTGCTTGTGGGACAGCCGGATTTTTGATTTCTGCATACAAACATATTCTCAAGCAACATGATGGTAAAGAGGATCCAGAGCACAAAGAGAAACCATTAACCCCAGATGATAAAAAAAAGCTAATGAATAACTTGGTGGGTTATGACATCAGTCCAGACATGGTGAAGCTTTCCAAGGTCAATATGTACCTCCACGGCTTTGCCGAGCCCAAGATTTATGAGTACGATACCCTCTCTAGTGATGAGAAATGGGATGAGATGTATGACGTGATCATGGCCAACCCGCCGTTTATGTCTCCAAAGGGCGGAATACGCCCACACAAGCGGTTCAGCGTGCAAGCAAACCGAGCTGAGGTACTGTCGACTACATCAAAGAACACTTGAGACCAAATGGTAGAGCTGGTGTGATTGTGCCTGAGGGGATTATTTTCCAATCGGGTTCAGCATATAGACAACTTAGAAAACTACTCATTGAGAATGGTTTGTATGCTGTAGTCAGTTTGCCTGCTGGACTGTTTCAACCATATTCTGGGGTGAAAACGAGTATATTTTTTATTGATAAAAAATTTAGAAATAGTGATGAACAAATACTTTTTGTTGATGTAAAAAATACAGGAATAAGTTTGGGGGCAACAAATGCTCCTATTAAAGAAAACGATATACCATCTGCAATAGCAGATATAAACGATTTCAAACAAGGAAAAGACAAACTCCTGATTTCATGGATAGGAAACAAAAAAAGTATATATACAAAAAAATATGATCTAAGTGCAGGTAAATACAAACAAATAAGCAATCTTGATAAGAACATACGAGTAGCCTCTCTTAAGGAAATAGCCTCTCTTGTGAAGGGTAAATCTTCAAGTACAAAAACTCCAACTGGTTCGTATCCTCTGTATTTGACTGCTGAAGAGAGAAAAACATCTGACCATTATGATTTTAACGGTGATGGGGTGGCTGTTCCGCTGATTTCTGCTTTGGGTCATGGGAAAGCTGCAATAAAACGGATTCACAGGGTAAAGGGTAAATTTGCGTTAGCTAATTTATTAGTCTTTGTGGAACCTAACAGAGATGTTGTAGACCCAAATTTCCTCTTTTTTGTCTTATCTTATAAGAAAGACGACATCGCCAAACTCATGAAAGGTGCTGCAAATGTTTCTATGAAAGTTGAGGATTTGGAAAACTTTCAAATCCCTATTCCCTCGATTGAGGCACAGAAAGAATTAGTTAAACAAATTGATAGCTACCAGCAAATAATAAACGGGGAAAGCCAGGTAATTAAAAGTTGGAAACCATCGATAGTGATAGATCAGGATTGGGAAAATATTGAACTCGGGGAAATATGTTTTGTTAAAGGTGGAAAGCGAATCCCCAAGGCCAAGTCGTTTAGTCCTCACATTACTGATTATCCATACATTCGGGTAGCAGATTTAAAAAATGGGTCAGTAGATATGAATTCACTAAGGTACATCTCAAAAGAGGTTTACGAAGAAATCAAAAGATATACCATATCAAGTGAAGATGTTTATATAACAATCGCAGGAACAATTGGTTTGACTGGCATTATCCCTCAAGATCTAGATAATAAAAATCTAACTGAAAATGCGGCAAAACTTGTAATTAAAGACAAATCAATTCTTAGTCATAAGTTTTTAGCGATAATTTTGCAAAGTGATCAATCCCAACAACAGATTAAGGCGCAAACTATTGGAGCTGGTGTTCCCAAATTAGGACTCGAGAGAATTGCATCAATACAAATTCCAATTCCACCAATTAATTTCCAACTTGAATTAGTAGAACAAATTCAGAGGGATAGAGAAATACTTAAAGCTAATGAAGAGATAATTAAAGAATATGAGGCTAAAATTCAAGGATTGATCAGCGATTTATTCGTGGGAAAAACTCGTCGTTCCCACTTATCTAGTCAAATAACATTAATTAAGCATCTTCAAGATGAATTCGACTCCATTGAATCAGAAGTAATTCGGATGATGGGTAATAAGCAGATATTTGAAGAAATCATTAATATTTCGAAAAAGAATAGTCAA
>CAYXFC010000117.1:0-3385 GCA_964464155.1 uncultured Pseudomonadales bacterium | reverse complement strand
TGAAGTAATAAAAGTTTTTTTATCCATGGGTTCAGCTAAACCTTTGGGCATGATTTTACCAGATTGAGAAACGGTAAAGTCTCTTCTAAAAATAGCTAAAGCTTTATCTGATGGTAAACCTACCACCTTGGCATAGGAACAGATAAAACCTTTGGTAAAAGTACAGGCAGGCAAGTGACCGAAGTCATCTTTTTCTAGATATTGTAATAAATGGGGGGCAATGTTAGTTTGTTGGGATACTGCATCCAAACTTAAATTTTGACTCAATCGTAATTTATAAAGAATAGATCCTATTGTTTCCATGGGCAGAATAAAATGTTAAATTATTAATCTTAGCTAGACTTTTGCTTCCAGGTAGCTAGATATTCTTCAGCATTTTTTACCAATACTTCTCTTGGTTTTTGACCATCCGCTGCAGAAATAATACCATGTTCATGCAGTTGATCAATAATCCTAGCCGCTCTATTATAGCCTACCTTGAATTTACGTTGAATCAAAGAAGTAGAAGCTTTGTCATAACTACATACTAATCTAACAGTCTCTTCGAATAATTCATCAATATCTTCATCCATACCAGAACCACTGGCTGCTTGCATGGCAGCTACACCTTTTTTACCCACCTTTCCCTTAAACTGAGTAGTTACTTCCTCACTATATTGAACAGGTCCTCCAGTCTGTTTAAGGAACTCAGTTACTTTTTTGATTTCATCATCACTCACGATTGACCCCTGAATTCTTTTAGGTTTAGCTTGGTCTGGTGGAATAAAAAGCATATCACCTTTACCCATTAGTTTTTCAGCCCCAGGAGTATCTAAGATAACTCTTGAATCCATCATAGATGAAACTGCAAAAGCCATACGGGCCGGAATATTAGCTTTAATAAGTCCTGTAATCACATCAACCGAAGGTCTTTGAGTTGCCAGTATTAAATGGATTCCAGTAGCTCTTGCCATTTGAGCCAATCGACAAATACAATCCTCCACCTCAGCTGGAGCATAAAGCATAATATCTGCCAATTCATCAATGATAATGACAATGTATGGCATAGCTTGAAAACCAGCCATCTTGTTATAACTGTCAATATTGCGCGCACCTACTTCGGCAAATTGCTTGTAACGCTCAGTCATAGTATTAATCGCCCAACGCAAGGAAGAAACCACTTTTTCTGGTTCGACGATTACGGGAGTCAATAAATGAGGGATATTGTTATACCCAGAAAGCTCTACTCGTTTGGGATCAACTAAGATAAATTTGACATCATTGGGAGTACAACGCATCAATAATGACATGATGATAATATTAATTACAACTGATTTTCCCGACCCAGTTTGACCAGCAATTAGTAAATGAGGCAATTTATTAATATCCATTGGAATAATTTGATTATTAACATCAACTCCTAAGGCAATGGCAAGTTTGGAGGGATTACTTCTCATCACTTGATGTGAAAGCAGAGAACGCAGTGGAACTGAGGCAGAACTGATATTAGGGACTTCGATACCAACAAGAGATTTTCCGGGTATTGGTGCTTCTATCCGGATTTGACCTGTTTTAGCAGCTAGCGCCATAGCCAGATCATTTGTCAAAGAAGTGATCTTAGACAGTTTAGTTCCCAGAGCTGGTCGAATCGCATATTGAGTAACTGTAGGTCCAGCGTGACATTCTACTACTTTAACTTCGATACCAAAATTTTGTAAAGTTTTTTCAACTATATCTGCATTAGCTCTTGTATCTCCAGCATTAGCTTTTGTATTGTTAGTATTTGATAACAAAGCTAGAGGCGGTAACTTCCAAACTACTGGTTGAGTAGCTTTATTAATAGTACTGCCAGAAGATATAATGCTGTCATCTGGCATTTTGATGTTAGTGGCGGCAATATTAGAAATCGGCTTAATAGATTGCGGGATAGCTGTTGCTGGTTGGGTAGAAGATTTTAACAGGGGTGTATTTTGCCAGCTTGTATCGTCACCAGAAAAAATTGCTTTTTTGCCTTCCTGATCTTGATCTAAACTGGCAACTTCATCGACTTCTTTACTAATTTTAATTCTGGAAAAGAAGTTTATAATTCCGCCAAAAATATCGTTAAGTGATAATTCAAAAAAGACCATAAGGCCAATTATTATCCCCACAAAAAAAACAGCAAAAGCTCCTAACCCCGAAATTAAAGCAGACAATCCCAACCAAAACTCACTACCAATTGATCCCATTTTCAATATACTAGCACTAGAAAGAACTAAAATAATTCCTCCCAAGAATAAAGTTGGTTTGGATAATTTTGATTTGGGTCTAAAAAGCATATTACCAGCAAAAAAGGCTAAGACGGGTACTAAGAATTTTTCCAAACCAAAAATAGTATTAAAAATCCGATCAATTGACTCTAAAAGCAATCCTTGAGCAAACCAAGATAAAATAACCAATAATGCGAAAACATAAAAAAACAAAGCAGCTATCGAACGGATTACTTTAGGATTAATATGGATTTGATCCAAATCCTTGCTGCGTTTAGTATATTTACGTTTTTTGCCAGATCGTTGTGGTTTGTTTGGTTTCTTGGGCATGATATTATAATTTTAGTTATTAACTATTAATTCCTTCCATCCAGTATTTTTGTCTAATTCTCTAGTAAATACATTGTCTGTTAAAACTCCAACTATTAATTCTACTGTTGTATTAACAATACATCCTTGATGTAAATGACCTCCAAATACATCACCTTTATTATCTGCTATTGCTAAATGTATATGCAAACCATTCCTAGCTATCGTACCTGTTGCCGAAACTACTTCCAAATCACCATCCCAAGTCTTAGACTCCTTTGCTCCTGCTAAACGTAAATTTGCCTTAGACAAACTACCAACGGCTGACAAAATTACAGCAGCTTTAATTTTATTTTCTACTACTAATTTTTCAATTTCTTTTCTTAAATCTTGACCTGGTAAAAACCTAACCACAATCGTTTGCATTATTTTGTATTTATTATATCTACCCTTTTGAAATGTATTTCATGTAAATTGAGCTAAAAAGTTAAGGGAAAGCCGAAACTGACTGTAAGGAATTTCGGAAGGGTATTCCCAACTTTTTTGCGATAATTTACTGGTTACATTTCAATGGGGTGTCCTTTTTTTCTCTGGTATCTTTTCTTTAGACAAGCAAAGAAAAGATACCATTTTACTTAATTAAAGCTAATTATTTTCTAAAAGATTCCCGATCAAGAATATTTCGTTTCTTGTCGGGAATGACACTTTATTTTTGTATAAGATTGCCACAGAGGCATTTGCCTCTTCGCAATGACATATAAAATACTAACTCCACACCAAAGTTACCAAAATCAGTGGTTCTCTTTGAGTTTGTTCAAACACAAAATGGCTTATTTTTCCATTAACTT
>CAYXFC010000116.1:0-3421 GCA_964464155.1 uncultured Pseudomonadales bacterium | reverse complement strand
GCTGAGGTCTTTACTAAAATTACAAACTGGTGCATTTGAAGTTAGAATTCAGCATAACTAAAATTTACACAAGACTAAGTCTTGATTCAGAAGTAACATCAAATAATAGTTGCAGAGCTATCAAATCCCAAAATTCACACAATTAATCCCTATTTCTAGATTGTCTTTGTTTGCGACGGTCTTGCCTGTTGCGAAAATCGCGCAGATTTCTTTCCAACATTAAGAAATGACGTTTGGCATATTGGTAGGTTTCTTTTTTAGATCTAGCTGAGCGAAAATTTGCCGCTAGATGACCATCTTTAAAAACTCCTTGTACCCAATTGGCAAAATCGTTTTTTTCTCTTGTGACGTGATAATCATAATGCTGTTGATCCATACGTTCCAGCATCTTCACAAGCTCTTTTAGACTTATAGCCCGCTGACCGTCAATGCATACAAATGCTTGTTCGGGAGGGCAGTCAATTAACCAGCTTTGGACTGATTGAATAGGTATTCTGATTGGCATAAGCTCCCCTTTCTATATAATGATAAAACTATATTTATTATTGATCTAGACGCCAAATTAAATCAGCTAGTGCGTTATTAAATCTGTTGTAGCCATCAAATGGCGAATCCATTGGGCTAAAGTACGCATGGACATCTCCATCATTCCACCATTTAGTACACATGTAGTAAAAATGGTCACTGGTTTGTAAAAGTCTCCAATCATGTAAAAGTTGCGGGTCTTTTTTGGCCTTAACTTTGTTCTCAATTTCGTAAAGATTTTCCAGGCTACTCCATTGAATTGCGTTCCCTCTCCAGGCAGTTAGATCTCTTTCGGTATCTGCCCAAGATGTAAGCTCTGGAACATCATAAGTATCTTTACTGTCAAAAAGTTGTAGAGACTTACTGGGTGTAGTAAAGAAATGTTTACCATCACTGGTGACATATTCTACCAGTTTTTCAAAAAATGCAAATATCCCAGTATCTTCCCATTGATGTTCACCAAAAGTTTCAAAGTCCATAAATAAATTAATCATGTCAGCATTAATACCTGCCATATTAATCCAGTGTTGAAACTTTGAAGCAGTTAAGGGCCACTCACTCCAAGATTTTTGAGAAAATCTAAAAGCAATATCGTCAGACAACTTATAATTTTTTAAAAAAACTTTAAGCTTAGGTAAATTTTTAGCTTGATATAAATAATTAGGTGATCTCCAATCTAAATATCGGTCTACTCCTTCTGCTAGAATTGCATCAAACCCCAAGTCAGCTACCTTTTGAGCAATATCATTTGAGTAAATTAATTCAGTATTGCGAAATACTTTAGGTTTGGCTCCAAATATTTTAAACAATTTTTGATTTTGAGCTTCAACTTGCTGAGCAAATTCATCTTGAGAATAAATTCCAGCCAAAGAATGGTAAAAAGTTTCGCTTATAAACTCAACTCTGCCAGTGTTAGCAAGTCTTACAAAACTCTCCAGTACTTGAGGTGCATACCACTCAAGCTGTTCGATTAAGATACCAGTAATTGAAAAACTAAATGCAAAATTAGGGAATCTATTTAATAAATTTAGCAATACATTGTTCATTGGCAGATAACATTTGTTTGCTATTTTATTAACTACTTTTTTATTCAAATTCAAATATTCCTGATCATGAAAATAATTATGATCGTAACTCACTTGAAGTGCATCATATTTACGAAGCCTAAAAGGTTGATGTACATGAAAATAGAATTGAATTGCAGCCATAATCTATAAATTTGACATTTCTTTATAAACATCTATGCATTTATATGCAGCTTTATCCCATGTAATCTGTTGTGCTTGCTGACATAATCTGTATCCTAGCTCATTTTGGTAATTATTATTATTAAGTACTGAAATTGCTTGGGAAGAAATCAAATCAGTGTCCCAAAAATTTGCCAATAAAGCATCGGTTAAAACTTCACTAACACCAGACTGTTTGGAAATAATAACTGGGGTGTTTTCGCCAGCAGCCTCTAAAGCTACGATTCCAAAAGGTTCTGATACGGAAGGCATAATAAATAAATCAGCACGACGATATAAAAACTCTCGTTCGAAGTTTCGTAAAAATCCAGCAAACAAAAGTTTTCCGGTTAACCTAGAGTTAGCTGACTGCATTACGATCTGGTGATACATGTCTCCAGATCCAGCCATGATAAACATAGCCTCTGGTATCTCTTTGGTAATCTTATCAGCGATGGTTACGAAATAGTCCGGACCCTTTTGACTAGTAAAACGCCCAACAAAAACAATTATCTTTTTGCCGTTTAAATAATTTTTTAATAAATTATTATTAATTTGAATATTTCTTTGACGGCTTAAATCTACTCCATTATGTACTACATGCACTTTGCTAGCGTCTACCGCATACTTATCGCAAATAATATTTTTAGTATATTGACTAACCGTTATAACATGGTCAGCTTTTGCTAAACCTTCATATTCGATTTGGGAAATAGTAGCGTTGGTATTACCATTCAAAGTTCTGTCAAATTCTGTAGAGTGAACGTGTAATATTACTGGCTTGTGAGTATTTTTAGCAGCTGCAAAGGCTGCTGGATAGGTCATCCAGTCATGAGCGTGAATTACATCATGGGGATAAAAATTGGATAAATAACCAACCGTTTCTGCATATGCCAATGCCTGATCTACCATTGAAGATTTACTGTAAAGTCTTCGTTTTTTAAGATATAAATAGTCTTCTTGAGTTAAAGCTCCATATGGAAATATCTGCATATTAACATGAACAAAATTAATATGCGGATGCAGGGGATTAAATACTTGTGCAAAATCTGCGTCAAAGGGTAGTTGATGTGGTAATACAAAGGTCTGATTAATAAGAGCTTTGGAAAGAGCGCTAGTAAGGCCTTCACATGCTGTCCCAAGACCTCCACTATTGTGAGGGGGAAATTCCCAACCTATCATAAAGACGCTTGGCAGATTCATACTTGCAATTAAACTCTTTATTAAATAAAATATTTATACTTCGTTTACCCAACAAACCAACCTAATATTCAAATTCTTTAGGCCTAAATTTACTATATAGATATGTCACCAGTATTGCAAGTATTTGCCATCACTAAAAATATATAGGACACCAGTTAAAGTATTTAAATATTGTTTGTAAAATATCAAAAGTATAATTAAAATAATAACCTTTATTTTAGACTTTGAAATTAGTGTTTTTTGTACTGGTGTCATACTATCCCAAATTATTTGATATAAAATAAAAAATCAAAAAATGTTAAAATACTTAAGTTTAGTTATTAAGATTTTGTCAATTTGGGAAAATCAAGGGACTCGTAGCTCAGTTGACATGCCTGTAACCGCTAAAGCGATAGTTTTTGCAGATGCGTTAGAGTGTTATTTTTTATTACGAAGCTTGTTAAAGTAAGAAAAACGTAATTGTAAGA
>CAYXFC010000115.1:0-3426 GCA_964464155.1 uncultured Pseudomonadales bacterium | reverse complement strand
CATATTCCAACAGGTATTACTGTCGAATGTCAAATTCAACGCACTCAAGAGCAAAACCGCAAAATAGCCCTGCAACTCTTGCAAGGAAAACTTTGGGTGATTGAGGAGGAAAAAAGGAGCAAGGAAATGAGTCGGGTAACTGGAGAGCATAAGCTGCATAGCTGGGGAAATCAGATCAGAAATTATGTGTTACATCCTTACCAACTAGTTAAAGATACTAGAACCAATATTGAAACTTCTGATACTCAAGGAGTTTTAGATGGAGATATAGATCAATTTATTGAAGCGGAACTTAAAATGTAAAGATATATTAAGATAGTTATTGTGATTAAACATCAGTTGTGAGAAAGTTGCTCAATCTGCTATAGTTGAACCATTATAAAGCTTTATTTTTTTACATATGAATACTCAAGTTCAAAAGCAGAATCCACCGGCTAATAATCAAGCGACACAAGTTCCAAACGTGGTTAAGCCTCCAATAAGTGAAACACATTCAGTACTAAGACCATTACAATCTCAGTCAGCAACTAGTATCCCCGTAAAGAAAGGAAACAGTATGCAAAAAACAAAGCCTATTGTTATTAGTTTTTTAGTTATTTTATTAGGTATTGCTAGCGGATATGGTTTAGCGTTAGCACGTAATGGAGGAACTAGTTCCTCAGGGCTAAAAAACGAACCAGGGCTACAAAGAGAAGTTGCATCAAATGAAATTACCGTTGGAACAAAAGTTGGTATTGCTGATGAAAAAACTTTCAAAGATTCTACTGAGGGGCAATTAGAGAAAGGCGGAATTGATGGAGAGGGATCCCATCATTTGGTAAGACCGGGAGGAGATTCTCAAACTGTATATATAACATCTTCAGTAATTGATCTTGATCAATTTATTGGACGTAAAGTCAAAGTATGGGGAGAAACTATGGCAGCCGATAAAGCTGGCTGGTTTATGGATATCGGCAAGCTAGAAGTATTGGAATAATTTTGGCATATTAAAATATTAAAGATATTGGCTTTAGCCATTAAATAAAATGTCCTTAATTAATTTTGACGGAGTTACCTATAAATTCAACACTGGCGTAGAAGCCATAAAACAAGTCTCTTTTTCTATAGATGAAGGAGAATTTGTGTTTCTTGTTGGGCCTTCGGGTGCTGGTAAGACAACATTAATGAGATTAATGTTAAGAGAATTACTTCCAACCGAAGGGAAAATTATTTTGGATAACGAAGAAATTAGTCGCAAGCGAGGTATTTCTGTTTCTAAATTACGTCAAAAAATTGGGGCTTCGTTTCAAGATGTAAAATTGTTATTAGATAGAACTGTAGCTGAAAATATTGCACTAGCTATGGAAATTGCAGGTAAAAAAAATAGTGAAATCAAAGAAGCAGTAACTGCAGTTTTAGACTTGGTTGGACTTGGTGATAAAGGTGATGTTTTTCCAGTGCAATTATCAGGTGGAGAGCGTCAAAGAGCAGGGATTGCTAGAGCAGTAGTAGGTGATCCAATTGTAATATTTGCAGATGAGCCTACTGCAAATTTGGACGAGGAAACGGCCTGGAAAATTGCAGCCTTACTTAAAGAAATTAATCGTAGCGGCAAAGCTGTAATTGTGGCTACACATAATGCTGATTTGGTAGATTCTATGGGTGCAAGGGTAATTTATTTGGATCAGGGCGGTATTATCGAAGATAAGAAAAAAGGAACCTATCATCGTAAAAAATAACACATTATATTTTATTGCATATGAGCCTGCTAAACACTACTTTCAAACAAATTCGCAGAACTCCTTATCAAGCATTGATCGCGGTATTAATTTTATCTTTAACCTTTTTTGCTAGCGCAACATTTATAATTATTTTGTTTGGATTTAGCAAAACTTTGCAATATTTTGAGAAAGCACCACAAATAATTGCTTATTATGAAAAAGGAAAGGACATTCCACAACAAGATATAGATAGAATTAAAAACCGTCTTGAAGCTACAGGAAAACTTGCTAGTTTTGAATACACTTCAACTAAGGATGCTGAAAAATATTATAAAGAGAAAAGTGCCAATGAAGATCCTTTATTAAATGAATTGGTTGATTACAAAATTTTACCGCCATCGATTGAAGTGTCAGCAACCGAAATATCAGCGCTACCTCAACTCAAAGAAATCATAGACGGCGAACCCGCAGTTTTGGATATTGATTATTACGAAGATATTGTCAATCAATTAATGATTTGGGTATGTAATATTCGCTATCTTGGACTGGGAATTGTTGGGTTTTTAACACTTTTATCAGTGCTGATTCTCATGGTTATACTAGGATTAAAAGTTAAAAACAAAAGACCAGAAATTGAGATTATGAGACTGCTGGGGGCTTCCGCGTGGCAAGTACACAGCCCCTTTTTATTTGAAGGAATGTTTTATGGGGCATTTGGCGCGATATGGGGATGGTTAGGCACTTTCACTTTGCTTCAATATATGACACCAGCTTTGATAGAATGGCTGGACGGGATTTTAAGTTTACCGGTCCCGACCCAATATTTGCTTATGCTATTGGGAGTATTAATGTTTATAGGTACATTCCTGGGGATGCTGGGTAGCTTACTGGCAGTGCGTAGATTTTCTAGAATTTGATCAAAAAAACTTTATATACGATAATTATTTCATAAAAATATTAATTTAGTTGAAAAACTATGGATTTAAAATTAAAGTGTTTATCTAAAACTTCTATAATAATATTTTTAGTATTTTTATTTGGGTTCCTATTTTTTTCTATAAGCTATGCGCAGTCAGATGACGACAAATTAAAAGAACTTAACGATAAAATTGCAGAATATACCACCAAAATTGATGAAGCAAAAGGAAAACAAAAAACCTTAGCATCAGCTATTACTCTAATTACAAACCAGATGAATTTGACTATTGCTCAAATAGCTAAGGCAGAGGAACAAGTACGTGTTTTGGAAACTGAAATAGACGAATTATCAAAAAAAATTATACTTTTGGATAAAGATTTGGATGAAACTGTGAACATAATGAATGTTCGAGTTGAAGAAACATATAAACGGATGCATATGCCTTCGATATATCTCTTGCTTGTATCAAATAAATTTTCCAATTTTTTTTCTAATCTCAATTATATAAAAACCGTCCAAGCTCATGACAAAGAAGTTTTATATGTCATGGAGCAAGCTAGGCTAAACTATGATCAGCAAAAGCAGCTAAAAGAAAAAAAGCAAGAAGAAGCAGAGAAATTAAGAACCTATTTACAGGGTCAGAAAAGAATGCTGGATCAACAGAAAGCGGCTAAGCAAGATTTGTTAACTCTTACCAGAAATGATGAGAAAAAATATCAGGATTTATTAGCTCAAGCTAGAGCTGAATTTGATGCAATTCAAGCTATTATTGCAGGGCGTGGGGATGAAGAAAAAGTTAAAGAAGTT
>CAYXFC010000114.1:0-3472 GCA_964464155.1 uncultured Pseudomonadales bacterium | reverse complement strand
ATATTATAATAAATATTTTTCCTTTGGAATGTTAGCTCTTGGTTTACTGACTTGGATAGTTATTTTCTGGTCCAAAATTGTCTTTTTCATCCCAATTGCCATTTCTTTACTGCTAACTTCGATTTTAACTGCTCAAAGTCTAATCACTATCAGATGGATGATAAATATTTGGACTAATCCATATAAGCTCAAAGACTATTATCCTTCCAAATCTTGGCTTAAACCTAAACTTTCTTTTACTGCAATTGTCCCAGCTAGACACGAAAATGAAGTAATTCAACAAACTCTTAACTCAATCTGCCAGATAGATTATCCAAATTACCTCAAAGAAATTATTGTTGTCTGTTCCAAAGATGATATGCAAACAATAGCTAGCGTTATTCAAGCCAAACGTAAATTGTCAAAATATAATATTAACTTACTTATCTATAGCAGTAAGCCGATAAACAAACCTCATGCTCTTAATATTGCTCTTAAAAAAGCCAAAAACCAAATTGTAACTATATTTGACGCCGAAGATGAACCTAGTAAAGATATTTATAAAATCATTAATACTGTCATGCAAAATCAAGAGGTAGATGTTGTGCAATCTGGAGTCCAGCTGACAAACCTTAGTTCTCAGTGGTTTTCTCTTCCTAATGTCTTAGAATATTATTTTTGGTTTAAGTCAGCCTTATCTTTTTTTTATCACAACTGTGTCACCCCTTTAGGTGGTAATACTATTTTTGTCAAGAAAGGTCTCTTAAAGAAAGTCAAAGGTTGGGATCAAAATAAACTGACTGAAGATGCTGATCTGGGACTTAAGTTCAGTTTACAAAATGTAAAATCTGTAGCGATTTATAATCCTCAACACGTAACGCGGGAAGAAACACCAGTTAATGAGGATAGTTTCATTAAGCAAAGAACTAGATGGCATCATGGCTTTTTGCAAATTCTGATGGAAGGTAAATGGAAAAATTTACAAACCACCAAACAAAAGCTCTTAGCTTTTTACATGTTGTGCTCTCCTTTAATCCAATCTCTGTGGCTAATTTGTATTCCGCTTAGTATTTGGCTTAAGCAATTTGATTTGCCAATCCTTATTTCAATGTTAAGTTTTCTGCCTCTTAATTTATTTATTATCCAAGTATGGATTTATTTACTGGGTTTAAGTGAATTTTTACGTGATTACAGTATCAAACCATCATGGAAAATGTTTGCAAAACTGGTCATAATAATATTACCTTATCAAATTATGTTGGCATTATCTACCATTAGGGCTTTATACAAATATGCTTCCAATCAAAACAGCTGGGAAAAGACTCTGCATCTTAACCAACATCGCCAACCCAGTTACAGCTATTCTTAAGTTGTGGACCAAATTTCAAAAACTTCCAGCTAGTTCCAAATACAAAATATTTTTAACTCTCGTACTGCTTATCTCACTATTAGCTCACTGCATTAATTTCTTGCATTTTCCATATTTTGAAAATGACGAAGGTTTGTACTTTTCTCAGGCATATTCAGTTTATAAAGAAGGTAAATTGTCGCCCTACACTTATTGGTATGACCATGCTCCTTTGGGTTGGATTTTTATGTCTATTTGGATTTTTTTAACCGGAGGTCCTTTTACTTTTGGTTTCTCCTTATTTTCGGCTCGGATATTTATGGCTCTTGTTCACCTTGCATCAACATATTTGATCTTTAGAATTAGTCAACAATATAGCCGTAATCCTGTTTCACCTTTTATTGCCACTTTGTTGTTTTCGCTTTCTCCACTTGCTATCTATTTTCAACGTCGAGTTTTGATAGATAATCTGATGATTTTTTGGATTTTGCTGGCAATTTTTATCATTGTTAAAAAAGATATGCTGATTATGAAAAGAGTGTTAGTCAGCGCTTTTGCTTTTAGTTTCGCAATTTTAACCAAAGAAACCGGCGTTTTTTTCTTGCCGGCTTTTATTTTGTTAATTTTAAGAAAAACGGAAAATAATCTAAGGAAATTTTATCTAGGGATTTGGCTGGTAATTGTGGCAAGTATTTGTGCCTATTATTTGCTTTTTGCGATGCTAAAAGGTGAATTAATGCCTCAAGGTTTTTTATCTAGTGATAACAAAGCTCGTGTAAGTTTGATGCAAACTTTGTTTTTCCAGTTTAATCGAGGTTTTGAGTCAGGAATTAGGATTAGTTCTAATAATGATTTTTTCAGAAACGCTTATCTGTGGCTTAAACAAGACATAGTCTTAACGGGATTAGGAGTTGCATCAATTTTTATTCTTACAATTTTGTCTTTGGTTAGAAAGAAATGGAAGAAATATCGGACCATTGCCCTGGCTGGTTTTGCTTATTTTTTATTTTTAATCAGAGGCGGATTGGTTTTGGAATTTTATATCATTCCCCTTATCCCCTTTTTATGTCTAAGTTTAACTTTTGTCTGGGATCAAAGTTTAGAATTTATTAAAAAAAATGAAAACAGGTGGATTGGTAAAATACCTTATCTCTTTTATTCGACCCTAGCTCTCTATTATCTCTTTTTTGGTGGTCAAAGCCGAGCCTTTCCCCAAACGGAAACTAAGGTTAATTTATATGTTAGCGATCAAACTACTCCCCAAATTGAAGCTGTAAGTTGGATTAAAGAAAAACTTAAAAGTGATGATTTTTTGGTTATCGATAATTATGCCTATTTGGATTTGAATTATGATATGAGTGGAAAGCTAAATCGCCAAGCTCACCCGTCCTGGAAAGTTGAATATGACGATGATGTGAGGAAAAAAATATTAAATAACGATGCATCCTTGATTGGATATATTGCTCTAACTCCTCAAATGAATGCTGATATTAGAAATGGCAGTTTACCTTTTATAGGATCAGCTTATGCCAAAAGTAACTTTGTTAAAGCTTTTGATCAAGATGGTTGGTCAGTGAATATTTATGCCTATAGATCACCTCAATTTGTTCTGACTAGATCTTGGCAGTTTTACAAAGATAAGTTCATCATTGATGGACGAGTTATCGATCCTTATCAAAATAATCTGACAACATCCGAAGGTCAATCTTACGCTCTTTTGCGGGCAGTTTGGATTGATGATAGAGAGACTTTCGAGCAGGTTTGGAACTGGACAAAATCAACCTTGTATCAATCCCAAACTGGACTTTTCTCTTGGCGCTGGCGAGAAAATGGTACAAATTATGATCTAGGAACTGCACCTGATGCTGATACTGATATCGCTTTGGCTCTGATTTTGGCAAATAAAAAGTGGCAAAAGGACGAATATAAATATTATGTAGATAAAATTTTGACTGGGATTTGGCAAAACGAAGTTAAAAAAATTAACATGGAGCCCTATCTTTTAGCCGGTAATTGGGCTATTGATAAACCGGTTTTGGTCATCAACCCCTCTTATTTTGCACCTTATGCCTATAAAATGTTCTCAGAAATTGATCCTAGTCACGATTGGAATTCCTTAGTCGATAATTCTTACAAAGTATTACA
>CAYXFC010000113.1:0-3537 GCA_964464155.1 uncultured Pseudomonadales bacterium | reverse complement strand
CTTTCTATTTTAAAAGATATAGTTAAATTATTACCTGCGTATAACTATATTTATTTAGGTGATAACGCTAGAGTGCCTTATGGTAATCGATCACCCCAGACTATTTATCAGTTTACTTTACAGGCAGTCAAATACCTTTTTGAACACGATTGCCAGTTGATTATTATTGCCTGTAATACCGCTTCAGCTCAGGCTTTACGCCGTATCCAGCAAGAATATTTACCAAAAAACTATCCCAGTCGTCGAGTTTTGGGCGTTATTAGACCGACTGTTGAATATATAGTCGAAAAACATTATCAACGAGTTGGTATTATCGCAACTAGGGCAACGATTCAATCCCAAAGTTATATATATGAACTTAATAAATTAAATCCAACACTTAAAACTTTTCAATCCCCTGCCCCACTATTAGTTCCAATCATAGAAGAAAATAAAGGTCGTGGAGAATTATTAAAATTACTTTTAGATGATTACGTTAAACCGTTGCTTGACCAAAATATCCAAGCCTTACTTTTGGGCTGTACTCATTACGGTATTATTGCTCACCATATTCAAAAATACGTTAGAAATCAAGTCAAAGTGATTAACCAAGGGCCAATCGTAGCAGTTAAATTAGAAAATTATTTAGCAAGACATCTGGAAATAAATAACCTACTTGAAATGGGGGGTAAAATAGAGTTATTAGTTACCGACTTAAATGAAAATTATCAGCAAATGTGTACTTTATTTTTGGGTAATCATGATATGTTTAAACCTATTAAACTAATTAAATTATAGATTTGGTGATAAAGTACTTCCTAATAAATATATGCTAGAATCTTTTTATCAGAATAAAATTAAAGCCATTAAGAATATATTTAAGGTTAATGAATTTTCTTTATTAAGATATATTAATAATTTGTATAATAAAGCTAAAGTTATTTGTCATAACATACATATGAAACTAATAGATAAAATATTCCCTCATCGGATTTGGAAAAAAAGACTTAATGATCTCAAAAGACAACAAATGTTAGAAAGAATCCCAATTTTTAATAGAAAGCGAAAAAGGGGATTTTTAAATAATCTAAATAAAGCAAAAATCTTCAAATATGCTGCAATTGGCAGTTTTGTAGGTTTAGTATTACTAGTTTTGACTGGAATTGCCGCATTTGCCTGGTTTGCCAAAGACTTACCGCAACCAGACAAGATTATTAGACGTGACGGATATACAACTAAACTGTTTGATCGCAGTGGCAATTTACTTTATGAGGTTTATGCTGATGAAAAAAGAATTCCGGCAACACTAGAAGCTATTCCTTTAACAATGAGACAAGCCACAATTGCTATAGAAGATAAAGATTTTTATAAACATGAAGGCTTTGATCTAAAAGGTTATTTGAGAATTGTATATAACGTGATTTTCAAAAGACGTTTAATTGGAGGATCAACGTTGACTCAGCAACTTGTTAAAAATGTATTATTATCTCAAGAGAGAACATTAACACGCAAGATTAAAGAATTAGTTTTGGCTATTCAGATTGAAAGACTTTACTCCAAAGATGAAATTTTACAAATTTATCTTAACGAAGCTCCTTATGGTGGTACAGCTTGGGGAGTAGCAACTGCAGCTGAAACTTATTTTGGCAAATCAGTTAAAGATCTTAATTTGGTTGAATCAGCAGTATTGGCCGGTCTACCTCAAAGTCCCAGTTATTATTCTCCCTATGGAATTCATCCCGATGCTTTTAAGGGAAGAACAGCTGATGTTTTGCGTCGGATGCGTGAAGATGGCTATATTCCCAAAGATCAGGAAAAACAAGCTCTAGCGGATCTTGAACAGATAAAATTTAGTGATCCCGGCGTAGGTATTAATGCTCCGCATTTTGTGATGTACGTTAAGGATGAATTAGAAAAAAAATATGGCGAAAAACTAGTGGAGCAAGGTGGTTTGCAAGTAACAACTAGCCTTGATTTAGATCTACACCAAAAAGTTCAAGATATTGTAAAAGAGGAAATTGAAAAGGTGGCAGAATCAGCTCACATTACCAATGGAGCTGTTATGGTAATGGATCCTCAAACTGGAGAAATTCTATCAATGGTAGGTTCTAAAGATTATTTTGCCGAAGATTATGACGGTAAAGTAAATGTCACACTTTCGGAGCGTCAGCCAGGATCATCTATCAAACCAGTGACTTATGCAACTGCTCTTTCTATGGGAATCTTTACCCCAGAAACAATGGTGATGGATGTAAAAACTGAATTCCCTGGAGTAGACGCTGCTCATCCATATGTTCCCAAAAACTATGATGGAAAATTCAACGGTCCAGTTTCGCTGCGGACTGCTTTGGCTAGTTCCCTTAATATTCCAGCAGTTAAATTACTGTCTATGGTGGGCGTAGATAACATGATGCAGCTAGCTTATGATATGGGAATAAACTCCTTTAATCCGACCAATGAAAATGTTAACAGAGTAGGATTATCAGTAACTTTGGGTGGTGGAGATCTACGGCTTTTAGATTTAACTACTGCCTATTCTGTATTTGCTAACGAAGGTCATAAAGTTGAGCCAGTATCAATTCTAAAGGTTGTTAACCGCGACGGAAAAGTTTTGGAAGAAGCTAAGCCAACTAAGGGTAAACAGGTATTATCATCCCAAGTAGCCTATTTAATTTCGCATATGCTTTCTGATAATAATGCCAGATCTTTAACTTTTGGTCCTAATTCTTTGTTAAACGTTTCAGGAAGAACAGTTGCAGTCAAAACCGGTACTACGGATGATCAAAGAGATAACTGGGCTATTGGCTGGACACCACAGACCATAGTTGGAGTTTGGGTAGGTAATAATGACAATACTAAAATGAAAACTGTAGCTTCTGGTGTATCTGGAGCTTCTCCTATTTGGCGTCGTTCAATACTTGAGGCATTAAATAAAAAACCAGCAGTAGAATTCCCCATGCCTACTAATATGGAATGGACTGATCTGGATAAAATCTCTGGCTATCCTGCACATGATGGTTTTGAATCCAAATCTTCAATAATCATTTCTGGCAGTCAGCCAAGTGGAATTGATCCAATACATACTAAGATCAAAGTTTGTCGTGATGACGGGGGTAGGTTGGCTCCTCCAGATAAAGTTGTTCGTGGTGATTATGATGAAAAGGAATTCTTTGTTTTCAAAGAAGATGATCCTTTGTATGGTAATGATGATAACCATTGGCAAAAAGGAATTAATGAGTGGGTGGGATCACAATCAGATAGCCGATATCATCCCCCAACTGAGTTTTGTAGTTCTGGTGATGATATTGGAGTAGTTATAGAAAATCCAGGAGATCATACTTCAAATTTGAGTAACGAATTTGAGGTTAAAGTTAGAGTTGGAACAACTGGTGATATGGACAAAATTGAAATATACGCCAATGGTGAAAAAGAAGGCGAAACCAGAGACAAACCCTACATTGTTAAAATTAAACTAAACGATGGAACTTATGAGCTAAAAGCTAAAGCTTATCGTAAGGATGGCAAAACTGGAGAGCAGACGATTCATATTGGAGTTAA
>CAYXFC010000112.1:0-3542 GCA_964464155.1 uncultured Pseudomonadales bacterium | reverse complement strand
ATAACTAATAAAACTGAATATTTATATCATTTTCATTTTAATAATACTAAGATACTTCACCTAACAATATATTGATTTAGTAGATTTTAATAAAATAATCAATTTGTTATTTTTAATAAAAAACAGCTTTAAAAAGAAAAAGTCTTAATTATAACAATTATATTAATTAATATAATTGTTGCATGTAAGAATTAAGTTAGGGGGAATTTACTAATAGAGAACTTATGGGTAGGAGAAGAAATATAATGGCTTATAATTGTGTTTGATAGAGGAATATATCAATTTTTTTATTGGGGTTTACAGTAAAATTATATGTAATTCGTATAATTCATATATTTAAGAGCCTCCTGTAAAAAGTACCTCTGTTGGAAGTGGACCTTGTTATTTAACGCTAACTTAAATTAGGGGTTTTGCTAGTGGTTTTAATATGTTACAAATAATAAGTAATAAATTATTAATATAATCTTATGGCAAATAAAAAAGCTAAAGTTGATCCCAATATTTGTATCGGGTGTGGCACTTGTGTTTCCTTGTGTCCCAAATCATTTGCAATGGGAGATGATGGTAAGTCCCATGTTACCGACCCCGATGGACATAGTGAACAAGAAATTCAAGGGGCTATAGATGCATGTCCAGTTCATGCCATCAGTTGGGAATAACCCAATCTAACCAATGTCTAATTTAATTAGTCTTAGTTAAATTGAATTAGTAAAACCTCGTCACCAGCGAGGTTTTTTTCTATATTAATTTTTGGTAGTAATATCGTATTCTAATTTATTATCCACCAGTTAAAACTAATATTCTCAATTTCTGGAAAGGCAATAGCAACAGTAAAGCCTTTATCAATTTCCTTACTTTTTATTGCCAGTGGTGTTGTGATTGTGGTTGTTGGTGTTAAGAAAATGAGTGAGTTTTTAGTAACGGCAGGGGCTTGAATAAATACTTCCACTTGTCCAGATTTAATAATTCCCATACCAATGGAACTAGCATTTTTATTTAATTCATTAGGTGATATATAAGAATACATAAGGTTACCATAGATATCATAAGTATATGGTAGATATAACTTAGATGTAGTTAACGCGTTGAAACGGGCTGACCCACTGGCATCTATAGAAGCTACCTCTTCATTGTTGGCAATCACCTTAAACTTGGCCGAGTCAGAAGCTCCTTTGACCTCTCCCAAGTTGACAGCTAAGTCTTTACCATTAGTATCAATTAAGCTAGCAAACAATGAACCAGATACAGTCGCGCTTTGGGCTGATAAGCCCTCAGTGTAAACTGTATGAGAATTGATGTTATTGGTGTAGAGGTTTCCAGTTAGATAGAGATCTCCATTAACTGTAAGGTTACCATTACTTTCTACTGTCACTGCTCCAGCTAAGATATCAACTTTACCTAGTCCAGATGGTTGTAAGTAAAAGGTATCAGAAAGAGTAGAGATAGAGTTTTGAGTTAGAGAAAGATCACGTTGTACAGTCAGAGTATTGGTGATTTCGGCATTAACAATAGAGGCGGTTCCCAAGACTCCTAAGAAAGTATTAACTGTAGCAAAGTCAGTATCCAAAGCTCCCACCATAATCTGAGAGTCAAAAGCTAAATCAGAATTAGTTTTCCAGGTGCCAGCTGAGCTGGCAGTCTCAACATTATCTAAACGAGACATAAGCGAGGCTAAACTAGCCTCCCAGTTATCTGGCAGAGATGGCAAGGCTGAAGCAGTTGCCTGTTGGGAGTTTAAAGAAATCTGACTAGCAGAAACTGAGGCAGCTACTAGCTGACCTAGTTTGGCATCTAGTCCTTCGATAGATTCAGCTCTGATTTTTTCAGCTGTTAAAGTTTTAATCCTAGCAGACTGGGCATAAAATTCCCCAGAGACAGATGCATCTTTAACAGTTAAGCTACCAGATACAGTAGCATCACCATTGACTAACAAATCTTTGAAACTAGCTTTACCGGTTTCATCAATGGATGTAAGTACATCACCCGTAGCATTTTTAACTTCTAATTTTTGAGTACTGATTTTTCGAACAGCCAGTTGATCAGTTAATATTTGATCAGCCTCAACAATGGGCGAGATCAACTTATCTTCAACTTTGACCTGACGGATCACAGCTGTATCAACAATAAGGTTTTGTATCCTAGTATATCCGGTTGTCAAACTACCACTAAATATCTTAGCAAAGCCCCCTACAGTTGTTTTAGTTTCTCCTAAGCTGTCAGTAATTATCGAAGCTAAACTTATATTATCAGTAGCGTTCTCTAATAGACCATCATAGATTTGGTTTTGTATAAATAGATCACCAGAATTAGAGAGAGGCACAGATGATAATTTTTTACTTAGCGAATCATTTACTTGTTGTAAATCAATTATTTGATTATTTAGATAAAGCATATACGATACATTTTCTTCAGTTTTTTCCAAAAGCTTCATATCTCTGTCCTGCAAAGATAAAGAAGCCCATCCAGCTTGATCATTCATATCTGGTATTCCAGGAAGATGTTTATTGACATCTATAAAGCTTTGCAAATCAGTTAACGATAATAATTGATAATCTGACTCAAAGACATAGTCAGGAACAGTTAGGGTAGTTCCATCATCAATAAAGGAGCCTCCAGTGACTCTAATGTGTCCTCCATTTACCTCAAGTTTTGAACCAGCTGTTGGCGCCGTTGTCCCAATTCCGACGTTGCCATTAATATATAAATTTCCATTTCCATTAGACCCAGCGGGAGTTCCACCATCTCCTGGTCTTAATGCATATCCTAAAAATGTGTCGTCAGAATTTACAACAAAGCGAGGTATAGAATTAAACGCACTATCTCCAGCAATACCAATACCAATACCTACATTTGTGCTAGCTATTTGGCTAGTAATTACATTTCCCCAAGTTGTACCATTATCAAGCACATCAAATCCGATTCTTCCGTCTCCTGAAGAAATATCTAGATTAGATTCTGGCGCGGTGGTGCCAATGCCAACGTAACCGCTACTATTAATTCTCATTCTCTCACTGCCATTAGTAGACAGATTAATAGTATCAGCTCCAGAAGACCATAGGCCAGTATTAGTATCAGTGCCAAAAATAACTCCAGGTAGGTCAACCGTTCCTAAAGTAAAGGAACCAACACCATTGATTTCAAGTTTTGATTGAGGATTAGTGGTTCCGATACCAACATTACCACCAGAAGCAATTCTCATTCTCTCAATACTGTCTGTATCATCTGTTCCTCCAGTAAAGAATTCTATTCTTCCGTTTGCTCCATTCCCCATCAATGCTAAAGCAGTAGCATCACTCGTTTCCAAGACAAACTTATCATTTATATTATCAAAACCAAAATTACTTGGAAATGCAAATAACCCTCCACTAACTGTATCTGATATGGCCAGAAATCCGGATGAATTCCAATCTAAGGGAGTTTCTGCAGTTATAATGGCTGAATCTCCATATACATATAAACTGGTTTGAGGATCAGTCGTCCCAATCCCAACATTGCCGCCAGAAGCTATTCTCATTCTCTCACTGCCATTAGTAGACAGATTA